>NZ_DEPM01000033.1:0-13333 GCF_002358775.1 Martelella sp. UBA3392 | reverse complement strand
ATCGGCAAGCCGACGCACCAGATCCGGCTCCTCCACCGCCCTGACGCCATGCCCGATCCTGTCGGGCCTGACGCGATCGAGCGCGTCGCGCACCGAGAAAGCGCCGCAGACCTCGCCGGCGTGAATGGTGATGCCAAGCCCGCCATCGCGCGCGATGTCGAAGGCGCGGCCGAAATCGTCAACCCGGCCCATGCGCTCGTCGCCGGCCATGTTGAAACCGGTCAATAGCGGGAAATCACAGGAAACGGCGTAGCGCGCCGCGCCTTCCACCTGCTCCGGCCCCATATGGCGCTCGCCGATCATCACCATGCGTGCCTCGATGCCGGTCTTGTCGCGCGCCGCCTCGATGCCGGCGGTGATCGCGCGCATATAGCCGTCCTTCGAAAGGCCGGCGGCAAGGCCCTGTTCCGGCGAGACGAAAAGCTCGGCATAGATCGTGTTTTCCGCAGCGAGTTCGCTCAGATAGGCTTCCGCAAGGGCCGCGAAATCCTCCTCCGAGCGGAACACATTCGCAATCGCCGCATAGCAGGCGATGAAGCTCGAAAAATCGTGCCAGAGATAGCGTCCGTCCGCGAGGTAGCGGGACAGATCGATGCCGTATTTCGCGGCAAGACGCGCCGCCAGGGCCGGCGGGGTGGCGCCTTCGATATGGCAGTGAAGCTCGGCCTTGATCACAGAAACGACCTCCCGTGTTTACCTGGGGTGAGGCCAAGATGCGCGGCGATGCTCTCCCCGATATCGGCATAGCTGTCGCGCACGCCGAACGATCCCGGCCGCAGCCCGGGGCCGAACACCAGCACCGGGACGCGTTCGCGGGTATGGTCGGAGCCGCGCCATGTGGGATCGCAACCGTGATCGGCGGTCAGCACCACGATATCGCCGGGCTTCAGCGTCTCGGCGATATCGGGAATCCGTGCATCGAAGGCCTCGAGGGCTGCAGCATAACCCGGCACGTCGCGGCGATGGCCGTAGAGCATGTCGAAATCGACGAGATTGGTGAACACGAGATCACCATCGCCGGCTTGAGCGATCGCCTTGAGGCTGGCATCGACCAGCGCCTCGTTGCCATCGGCCTTGAAGAGTTGCGTTACGCCCTTGCCGGCGAAGATATCGGAGATCTTGCCGACGGCGAGCACGTTTCGCCCGGCCTCGCTCACCCGGTCGAGCAGGGTTCTTTCCGGCGGCTCGATCGAGAAATCGCGGCGATTGCCGGTACGCTTGAAGGTATCGGCAGTCTCGCCCGTAAACGGGCGGGCGATCACCCGGCCGATATTGTAGTCATAGGTCAGCTCGCGCACGACTTCACAGAGCTTCATCAGCCGGTCGAGCCCGAAATGATATTCGTGGGCTGCGATCTGGAACACGCTGTCGGAGGATGTGTAGAAGATCGGCCGCCGGGTCCAGACATGCTCCTGACCGAAGCGCTTGATGATCTCCGTGCCGGAGGCGTGGCAATTGCCGAGACTGCCCGAAATGCCGGCCTTGGCATAGATCGCCTCCAGCAGTTCCGGGGGGAAACAATCGGGCCCTTCCGGAAAATACCCCCAGTCGAACATCACCGGCGTGCCGGCGATTTCCCAATGGCCGGATGGCGTGTCCTTGCCATGCGAGACCTCGCTTGCCGCCCCATAACGGCCGAGAAACCACTCCGGCCGCGCCATTCCCGCCGGATAATTGCCGCTTGCAAGCTTGGCCGCCTCGACAAGGCCAAGCGCCGCCATATTGGGAAGCTTCAGCGGACCTGAACGTAACCCGTCGCGATCGCCGATCCCGGCCGCGCAGAATTCGGCGATATGGCCGAGCGTATCGGCGCCGAGATCGCCATAGGCCTTGGCATCCGGCGCGCCGCCGATGCCGAAGGAATCAAGAACGTAGATAAAGGCGCGGGCCATGCGGTCCATTCCGTGAGATTCGATCAGGCATATCTAGCGCCTGCCTTCCGGCTTGGCAAACCATCGATCGGGCCGCTTGGGGCATGGCGGCGGTGGGCGCAAGGGGAACAGATCCCGGCCGAATTGCGTTTAATCAACCAGTAACCATGTCTTTTAACGCCGCGGGAAGTCAAGCGCGCCATGATGACAGTCACCGAAGCAGCCAGAGCCAGACCTGTCATGCCGCAAAGATCCGGACGCCGCTCCAACGCCATCGGCCACAGCGCGGAATTCGCGCTGATCGCCGGCGTCGTTCTCGCGGCGATCATCGCGGTCGGCTTCGCGGCTTTTCGATTTTACTTGGCGATCTGAAGCCGCAACCTTTCCGCCCACTCGTCATTGACCCGGTCGGCGATCTTTTTCACGCCGGGCGAAAGCGCATCCGCCGCCTTTCCATCAAGACCGAGCGCCAGCAGCACCGAGCGCAGCGTGTCGCGCGGGGATCGCGACAACGCGTCGTAATCGAGCCTCAGCGGCGCTATGCCCTCGCGCGAAAACCAGGCTTCCCATTCGCGCTCAAAGCCTGTCATCGTCTCATACCACTTCATCAGCGCGGGTCCGTCATAAACCGGCGCGCGAGGCGGTGCGAGGCGTTCCAGCTCAGAGCCATCGGACGCCACATGCCACAGCCCCGTCTGCTCCGCCTTCACGCAGGAAACCGCCTGGGCGACCTTGTCGGCGCGAGACAGGTAGACGAACAGCGTCCGGCCGAACGCCGCCTCGATGCGCGCCCTGTCTGAACCGGGGCCGGGATGGAGGACGGCGAGTTTTTCCATGAAATAGTCGGCGCTGCCGCGCTGCATGCGGAGGCCGAACATGCCTGTGTCACCGCTGCCCTTGGCGATTGCAGCGGCAAACACGCGGGCCAGCGTAGAACGCTCATCCTCGCCATCGATTTCCCCCACGCCATGACTTTTCCGCCATGCGGCGAGCGACGGGCGGTGAAAATGGGAATCGGGATTGCCGCTGATGCCGGTGGCGGCGAGCAGCTTGCAAAGCAGCGTACTGCCGCTGCGCGGCGAGGTGCAGATGATGTAGCTATCGTATCGGGCGGTCATGGCGGCTGTTTCTCGACGCGTTTAAAACCTCGTCCGGGGCAACCGAAAACGCCCGGTTTCCAGTCCACATACCACGCCTGAGCCGTGCAACAAACGCCTCATCGGTGACGGCTGTTCAGCCTGCGCTGAGCCGTATCAATGCCGCCAGCATCAATTGCGCGCCCTTTTCAATATCCGCCCAGTCGGAATGTTCTTCCGGCGCGTGGGATATGCCGTTGCGGCTCGGCACGAAGATCATCGCGGAGGGGCAGAGCGCCGTCATGGTCTGCGCGTCGTGGCCGGCGCCGGAGATCATCCGCCGCGCCGGCAGGCCGAGACGACGCGCCTCGGCTTCCAACATATCGATCAGGCTCGCATCAAAGGCGACCGGCGCGATGAAGCTATTTTCCTCGATGTAGAGCGAAAGCCCGTGCTTGCGCGCCACCGCGCCGGCCACTTCCGTAATGCGGGCCTGAAGGCCGCGCATCACATCCTCCCGTGCATCGCGGATGATCACGGTGAAGACTGCCTCCCCCGGTATCGTATGCGGATGGTTGGGGACAAGCTCGACCTTGCCGATGGTGATCCGGGCGTCGTCAGAACCTGAGGCGGCGATCATGTCGGGTATCTGGACGGCGATCTCGGCAAGTCCCGCAAAGGCATCGGCGCGCATATCCATCGGCGTCGTGCCGGAGTGGTTGGCGATGCCGGTAAGCCGGACATGCAGGTTGACGATGCCGGTCGCGCCCTCCGGCAATCCGATGGCAATCGCTTCCCGCTCCAGCACCGGCCCCTGCTCGATATGCAGTTCCAGAAACGCCCTGACCGAGCCTTTCGGCCGCGCCGATGAGAGGATCGCCTTCGGCTCCAGCCCCTGGGCACGCATGGCATCGGTCAGCAACACGCCATCGGCATCGGCAGCGCTTTCGAGCCAGTCCCGCGTCACCAGACCGGCGATCGTCTGCGAGCCGAGCATGCCGCCGAAACGCCCCTCCTCCTCCGAGGTGGCCGCCACCTCGATGGGGTGGGCCGGGGCAAAACCCGCCTCCTTCATGGCGCGCACGCATTCGAGCGCCACGGCCACGCCGAGCGCGCCGTCGAAAGCGCCGCCGCTCGCCACGGTATCGAGATGGGAGCCGACCATGATCGCGGGCGCGTCCGCCGCGCCGAAGCGTCCGAACACCGAATTTGCGCCGTCGCGGCTGACGATCAGGCCATCCGCCTCCATCTCGCGGGCGAACCAGTCGCGCACCGCCATATCGGCATCGCTGAAGCCGGTCCTGTTGAAGCCGCCGTCCTTGAGACGGCCGAAGGCATTGATGCCGTCGAGCAGGGTTTTCAGCCGCTCGCTGTTGATCTCGGGTTCCATACCGCCTCCCTGGCTGATCAATTCATTATGATAAATATAGCTATATCGCAAATTTTTCATAATAAATAAGATCACATAGCCCGATGGCGTCGGAAGCGGTTTTCAGAGCCGGACCATCCGGCCCGGCCTCATGAGCTCCGCCCCTGCCGGGCGCTGCCGGCGGAGCGGAGCCTGCGCAATCTAGAATGCGAGATCGGTGTGGGCGGTATGGAGCATATCGAGATGGGAGGCGATCAGCGGCACGAGAACGGTGGCAACCGTCTTCTGAACGCCCTGAGGCGATGCGTCATCCACCTCGCGTTTCTGTACCTTGAGAAGCGACTTGTGATTGTCGATCTGGTGCTCGATATAGGCGAGGTCGAAGGCGGGCCCCGGATCCATCCTCTTCAGCGTTTCGACCGTCTGCGACAGCGTATCCGGGCGCTCCGGCGTGGAAGCGCCGGTCTTCAGAAGCACGCCCGCAATCGCGTGGGCCTCTTCCGATTCCAGCTCGGCGAACTTGTAGACCACCGGATGGACCGCCTTCTTGGCGGCCAGTTTGCTGATATCGCAGGAAAACAGGTCGAATTTCAGCGTCTGTTGGCAATAGTCGTCCGGCGGCTCGTCCGCCCATGCCGAAACGGAGGCCGAAACCGAGGCCAGCGCGGTCATCGCCGCTGTTGCGGCTCCACCGATGAAAATATTACGGCGGCATAACGCGATCGAGGTCATGTTCAGTGCCTTTCATCATCCATCAGCTTTCATGTGAGGTCCGCTCACAGTCACGATCAGAGTGGTTCCGTAGTTGGCAATTTGAAGGCGCAATGCCTTTGTCATGGAAATCCGGATGGGCGCGGCCGCCTGCCAGCCCCGCTGGGTCACCGATTTAAGGTATTGAAAAATTTGGAGTTAGCTTGAACGCGCCGTCGCGCTCGCAGGAATTATCATAATAAATCCTTGTCAATTACAAATTTTTCATAATTAATTAAGGAAATCACCAACAGAGGAGAACCGATCGATGAAACGCCTTCTCGCAGCCGCGCTGGCTGCCGCGTCGCTCGCCTTCGGCGCGCCGGCGATGGCCCAGACGCCGCCAAATGTTCTGATCGTCGGCCAGATCGCCGAGCCGAAATCGCTCGATCCGGCCACCGACACCGCCGTCAACGACTTCCGCATCCTCGTCAACATGTATGACGGCCTGGTGCGCTACAAGGACGGCACACTCGAGGTCGAGCCCGCGCTTGCGGAAAGCTGGGATATTTCCGATGACGGCAAGACCTATACGTTCAAGCTGCGCGAGGGCGTGAAGTTCCACGACGGTTCCGATTTCAACGCCGAGGCGGTGAAGTTCAACTTCGACCGCATGCTGAACGAGGACAACGAGTATTACGACACCGGCCCGTTCCCGCTGGCCTTCTTCTTCTCCTCGATCGACACCGTCGAGGTGGTCGACGACATGACGGTGAAGTTCACGCTGACCGAGCCCTATGCGCCGTTCCTCTCCAATCTGGCCTATCCGACCGGCCTGATCGTCTCGCCGGAAGCGGTGAAGGAATATGGCAAGGATTTCGGCCGCAACCCCTCCGGCACTGGTGCGTTCAAGTTCGAGGAATGGGACCCGAACGCCAAGGTGGTCGTCTCCAGGAACGAAGATTACTGGGATGGCGCGCCGCCGCTTGAGGCCGTGGTGTTTCGCCCGGTTACCGATGCCAACACCCGCGTCGCCGAGATGCTTTCGGGCGGTCTCGACGTGATGGTCGAGGTGCCGCCGGATGCGCTTCAGCAGTTCTCCGGCAACGACAATTACAAGGTCTATGAGCAGGCCGGACCGCATCTCTGGTTCCTGATCCTGAACATGAAGGACGGCGTCTTTGCCGACAAGAAGGTCCGCCAGGCGGTCAACTACGCGATCAACAAGGAAGCGATCGTCAACGACATCCTGCAGGGCACGGCCGAAGTGGCAGCCGGCCCGACGCCGCCGGCCTTCGCCTGGGCCTATGACGACAGCCTGTCGCCCTACCCCTACGATCCGGAAAAGGCCAAATCGCTCCTGGAAGAAGCAGGCTATGACGGTTCGGAACTGACCTTCTACGTTACCGAGGGCGGTTCGGGCATGCTGGAGCCGCAGGCGATGGCCACCCAGATCCAGGCCGATCTGGAAGCCGTCGGCATGCCGGTCAAGATCGAGACCTATGAGTGGAATACCTTCCTGGGCAAGGTAAACCCCGGTCTGGAAGGCAAGGCCGACATGGCCGAAATGGCATGGATGACCAACGACCCGGATACACTCCCCTATCTGGCGCTGCGCTCGGAAGCCTTCCCCGATCAGGGCGGTTTCAACTCCGGCTATTATTCCAACCCTGAGGTCGACACGCTGCTGGAACAGGCGCGCACCTCGACCGATCAGGCCGAACGCGCCGAGCTCTACAAAAAGATGCAGACAATCGTGCAGGACGACGCGCCCTGGGCCTTCATCGCCAACTGGAAGCAGAACGCGGTGACCAAGGCGAGCGTGGAAAACTTCAAGCTCCAGCCCTCCTTCTTCCTGCTGCTGCAGAAGGTGGCGAAGCCGAATTGATCGGGCGACTGCCAAGCGCCAGGATTGGCGACAAACCTCTCCAATATTCGGGCGCAAACCTGTCCTCTTGACGGGCGTCATCCTCGGGCTTGTCCCGAGGATCTAATCCCCTCTCCATGCGAGCGGAGTCCATGGTCAGAGAGCAAGGCCGTTCTTGTGACCTTTTCTGACCCGAAACGTCAATCGTGTTGGTACGTGCTTAGACCCTCGGGACAAGCCCGAGGGTGACGACAGAGGGCGGGGTGAGCCCGGCGCCAGGGCTACACCGTTTGCTCCCAATTCTCTCTCCCGCTGGCGGGAGAGATGCCCCGAAAGGGCAGTGGGCAGCATCTCAAAGCGTGAGGGCGTCCGAGGGGAAACTCTCCCCCCTCACTGTCGCTGTCGCGACATCTCTCCCCTCCGGGGCGAGAAGATTGGGGGGCTTTGCGGCAATCGCCGTTTGCCCTTGATCGCATGGCCATCACGGAGAACACGCCATGGCACACTATATCCTCAGGCGGCTTCTGGCTGTCATTCCGGTGCTTCTCGGTCTCACCGTCATCGTGTTCGCGATCATGGCGATGATCCCCGGCGATCCGGCGACCGCGATTCTCGGCTCCTACGCCACGCCGGAGAATGTCGACCGCATCAACCGGGCGCTCGGACTCGACAAGCCGCTGGTGCAGCAATATTTCATCTGGCTCGGCAATATTCTCCACGGCGATTTCGGCCGCTCCTACACCCAGAACCGCCCGGTGATCGACATCATCACCGAACGTTTCGGCAATACGCTGATCCTCGCCGGCACCTCGCTGGTGCTCTGTTCCATCCTTGGCCTTCTGGCCGGCATCGTCTCGGCCGTGCGCCAGTATGGCTTTACCGACAAGCTGGTGACGCTGTTCGTGCTGATCGGCATTTCCGTACCTTCGTTCTGGCTCGGCCTGCTCCTGATCCTGGTCTTCGCCGTGAAGCTGCAATGGCTGCCGGCGAGTGGCATGTATGCGATCTATGGCGGCGGCGGACCGCTGGATCTGCTGAAACACCTGATCCTGCCGGCCTTCACGCTCTCGGTGGTGGCAACCGGCGTGGTGGCGCGGCTGACGCGCACCTCGATGCTGGAAGTGCTGCGCCAGGATTATATCCGCACCGCCCGCGCCAAGGGGCTGAAGGAGCGCCGGGTGATCATGCGCCACGCCTTCAAGGCCGCGCTCGTTTCGGTCATCCCCGTGCTCGGCATTCAGGCCGGTTTCGTGCTCGGCGGCGCGGTCTATATCGAGACCGTGTTCCAGTGGCCGGGCATCGGCTCGATGCTGGTGACCGCGATTTCCACCCGCGACCTGCTCACCGTCCAGGGCGGCGTGCTTATCGTGGCGGCGGCCTATGTGCTGTTCAACCTCGCCGCCGACGTCGTCCAGACCATGCTTGATCCGAGGTTGCGCTGATGACCGACGCTGCGATTTCCACACCCGTGAAGAAGAAGGGCGGCCGCCCGAGCGCGTTGAAGCTTCTGCTCAACAACACGCTCGCCACCACCGGACTGATCGTGCTGACGCTGATCGTGCTGGTGGCGCTGGCGGCCCCGATCCTGCCCCTGCAGCCGCCGAATGTTACCGATCCATCGGTGCGCCTGTTGCCGCCCTTTTCCGAGGGGCATCTTCTCGGCACCGACGCGCTCGGCCGCGATCTGCTGTCGCGGCTGATCTGGGGCACACGGGTGAGCCTCGCCGTTGGGGTCTCCGCCACGCTGATCGCCGCCTTCTTCGGCTCTCTGATCGGCCTCGTCGCCGGCTATGCGGGTGGGCGGACCGACAATATCCTGATGCGCGGCATCGATATGGTCATGGCGTTCCCCTATATCCTGCTGGCACTGGCGATCGTCGCGGTGCTCGGCCCCGGCCTCTTGAACGCGCTCTATGCCATCGCCGTCGTCAACATCCCGTTCTTTGCGCGTAACATCCGCGGGATGACACTCGGCCTCTCGCGGCGCGAATTCGTCGATGCGGCAAGGCTTTCGGGCAAGTCACATTTCTCGATCCTGTTCGGCGAGGTGCTGCCCAATGTGCTGCCGGTGATCATCATCACCATGTCGACCACGATCGGCTGGATGATTCTCGAAACCGCCGGCCTCTCCTTCCTCGGTCTCGGCGCCCAGCCGCCGCAGGCAGATCTCGGTTCGATGCTCGGTGATGGCCGCAAGGTGCTGTTCACCGATGCCCACGTCTCGATGGTGCCGGGCCTGATGATCTTCGCCCTCGTCATGAGCATCAACCTTTTCGGCGACGGCATCCGCGACGTGCTCGACCCGCGACTGAAATCCGGCGCGCTGGCCCGCCCCGGCGCCCGCACCGCCGTCAAGCGCGACGCCGCGCCGGACGAGAAGCCGCGCGAAAACGCCGTGCTCGATGTCCAGCAGATGCGCACCGAATTCCATGTCGGCGGCAGCATCTACAAGGCCGTCGGCGGCGTCGACCTGCATATCCGCGAAGGCGAGTGTCTCGGGCTCGTGGGCGAATCGGGCTCCGGCAAGTCGGTGACCGCGATGTCGCTGATGGGCCTTGTACCGACCCCGCCCGGACGTATTGCCGGGGGTGCCGCATGGTTTTCCGGCGAGGATCTGTTTGCCGCAAGCGACGAGCGCATACGCCAGTTGCGCGGCGGCGCGGTCAGCCACGTGTTCCAGGACCCGCTATCGACGCTGCATCCGCTGTTTACCGTCGGCGATCAACTGATCGAGGCGATCCAGGCCCACCAGCCGCTGTCGAAATCCGAGGCGCGGCAGAAGGCCACCGACCTGCTGCAATCGGTGCGCATCCCCAATGCGGCCGAACGGCTGAACGCCTTTCCGCACGAGCTTTCCGGCGGCATGCGCCAGCGGATTTCGATCGCCATGGCGCTCGCCAATGACGCACAGCTGATCATCGCGGATGAGCCCACCACCGCACTCGATGTCACCGTGCAGGCGCAAATCCTCGAGCTGATGAACGGGCTGCGCCAGGAGCGCAACACCGCGATCCTGTTCATCACCCATGATTTCGGCGTGGTCTCGGCGATCTGCGACCGGGTGGCAGTGATGTATGCCGGGCGGATCGTGGAAACCGGCACAACCGAGGAAATCCTCGCCAACCCGGCCCATCCCTACACCGCCAAGCTGATCGACTGCGTGCCGGTGCTGGGCGAGCCCGAGCGGCGGCTCGACGCGATAAAGGGCCGCCCGCCGGTGGTCAACGACCTGCCGGATGGCTGCGCCTTCGCCGATCGCTGTCCCTATGTGCAGGCGGACTGTCGCAAGGGCGATATCCCGATGCTCTCCTTCGGCGAGGAACGCGGGGCGCGCTGCATCCATCCGCTCAACCGGGAGACCGTCGATGCCTGAGGCCAATGAAACGCTGATCGCGATCGATCGGGCCGAGCGCATCTTCGGCGGCGGCAAGACGCTTTTCGGCAAGGCGCTTCCCGCCGTCCACGCCGTGCAGGACGTCACGCTCGATGTGAAGAAGGGCGAAACGCTCGGCATTGTCGGCGAGAGCGGCTGCGGCAAGTCGACGCTCGCGCGCCTGCTTTCCGGCCTCGATCTGCCGACCGGCGGCAAGATCACCTTCGAAGGCCGCGATCTGGCGCATGAGGCCAAGAAGCATCCGCGCGCGCTGGCCCGCCAGGTGCAATATGTGTTTCAGGACCCGGTGTCCTCGCTCAACCCGCGCAAGAAAATCCGCACCATTCTCGAAGCCCCGCTGATCCATCTGCTGAAGATGAACAAGGCGGAGCGGGCAAAGCGACTGGAAGAGTTGATGGACGCGGTCAATCTCGCGCCCGAGTTTCTGGAGCGCTATCCGCATGAGTTTTCCGGCGGGCAGGCCCAGCGGATCGGCATCGCCCGCGCGCTTGCCGCCGACCCGGAGGTGATCGTGCTCGACGAGCCGGTCTCCGCGCTCGATGTCTCGGTGCAGGCGCAGGTGCTCAACATTCTCGACGATCTGAAGAGCCGCTTCGGGCTCACCTACCTGTTCATCAGCCATGACCTGTCCGTGGTGGAATCGATCTCGGACCGGGTGGCGGTGATGTATTTCGGGCGGATCGTGGAGCTCGGCAGCCGCGATGCGGTGTTTGCCGAGCCGCTGCATCCCTACACCCATCTTCTGCTGAATTCCGCGCCCGCGCCGGGTCGCAAGGCGGTCTCCGGCGGCGATAGCGAGGCGGAGCTGCCGGACCCCTACAATCCGCCCAAGGGCTGCGCCTTTTTCGCCCGATGTCCCAACGGAACGGAGCATTGCCAGACGCATGTTCCGCCGATAGATGAAGCGCAAGGGGGGCCCGGCCACGAAGCCGCCTGCTTCCATCCGATGGTGAAAAGGACGGCATGACCAGACCCAGCCTTGAAAGCCGCCAGGCCTTTGCCCCGCCCTTTGCGGAGAAGAAGCGCAAGCGGCCGGATATCATCGCCGACATGCTGCGCGAGCGGATGATCGAGGCCGGGCTTCAACCCGGCGACCGGCTGCCGGCGGAATGGCTTGATCCCGAACAGCTTTCCGCCTCGCGCGGCACGGTGCGCGAAGCGCTGAAAATCCTCGAATTCCAGGGCATGATCGCCAGCAAGACCGGCCCCGGCGGGGGCATCTTCGCCCGCGCGGTCGCGCCCGGCGAGGCGATCCAGACCGTGACCAACCTGTTCCTGCGCGCGCCGCCCTCGATCTCCGACATTTACGCGCTGCGCAAATCTCTGGAGCCGGAACTGGCGGCAGACGCAGCGCTTCATCTGCCCGACGAAGCGATTGATGATCTGCAGGCCACAATCCGGCTCTACGAGGCCGAGCCAAAATCCGCCGACGAGGAATATGTCCAGCGCCTCGCCGAACTCGACTTCCACGCCGAGCTTTCGCGCCATGCGAAAAACCCGGTGCTCGGCTTTGCCTGCGGCCTGCTCCTGCACCTTCTGCGCGACCTGCCGGAGTGCCGGGACATCTACCAGACGCCCAATCCGGGCTTGCGCGAGACCGGCATTTTCTACCAGATCGAGTTGATCAAGGCGATCCGCTGCCGCAACCCCGACCGGGCCCGCAAGATCATGGCGGAACATATGGCCGAGGCCGAGGCTTATATGCTTGAGCGGGCGCGGCTGAACAGGGAGGTCGAAGCTTTGACGCAACGTTACGAACCGTAGAAGCGCGACGCGTCGGGCAACCTCAAGTTCACTGAACGACGAAAGGCTCCGCAATTGATTGACTGTGTATGCCGTTCAACCGAAGTCTATGCTTTTGCTACTTCTCCCGCTTATCGGAAGCACCGATCCCTCCTTCTCCCGGGGTCACCCTCGGGCTTGACCCGAGGGTCCATGCTCCGTTCTCCGTATGGCCTGGATGCTCGGGTCAAGCCCGAGCATGACGCGAGTGGAGAGAACGGTCGTCGGTCGATAGCCTCTGATCTGCGAAAAGCACCTCTGAAGTCCACCTATTTGACCACCATAACCGCCGCGGAGAGCACACTATGATCCGCACCATCCATTCCCACGAAGGCCATCTCGGATGGGATCGGGCGATCGAGCCGGTGCATTTCGCAAGGTCCGGCGAGACCATAACCTTTGCCTGCCTCGATGCCGGCCACGGGCACTATCATCACGATAGCACCGCCACCGATATCCTCACCGCCGATCCGGCCAAGGCCAATCCGCTGACCGGTCCGGTCTATGTGGAAGGCGCAACACCCGGTGATGCGCTGAAGGTGACGATCCACGAATTCTCGCCGTCGGGCTTCGGCTGGAGCGCGATCATTCCGGGTTTCGGCCTGCTGTCCGATCAGTTCAGAGAACCGAGGCTGAAGCTCTGGGACTACGACACGACGGCAAGAAAGCCCGCCGTCTTCAATGATATCGCGTCCGTGCCGCTGCGCCCCTTCATCGGCACGATCGGCGTCGCAATGGCGGAGCCCGGCAATCATTCGGTGATCCCACCGCGCCGCGTCGGCGGCAATATGGATATCCGCGATATCGCCGCCGGCACCACGCTTTACCTGCCCGTCGAGGTTGAGGGCGCGCTGCTGTCGCTCGGCGACACCCACGCCGCCCAAGGCGATGGAGAGGTCTGCGGCACGGCAATTGAAAGCGCGATGGATGTCTCGATCACGGTGGAAGTTGTGAAGGATGCCGCCCCGAAGACCCCACATTTTTCCACGCCCGGCCCGATCACCCGCCATCTCGATACCGCCGGCTACGAGGTAACGACCGGCATCGGCCCCGATCTGATGCTTGCTGCCCGCGATGCCGTCTCGGCGATGGTCGACCACCTGTCGAAGAGCCGCAAGCTTGCGCCCGAGGATGCCTACATGCTGTGCTCGGTCGCCGGCGACCTGAAGATCAGCGAAATCGTTGACGCGCCCAACTGGGTCGTGTCTTTCTATTTTCCGAGGATCGTGTTCGGGTAGAGCGACGGGCCAAGCCGCATACCCCGCCAATCTTCTCGCCCCGGAG
>NZ_DEPM01000003.1:32738-42806 GCF_002358775.1 Martelella sp. UBA3392 | reverse complement strand
GTCCACGGCGGGCACCGGCTCGGAAGCCGGCATCCGCGCGCTTCTGACCGATCCCGAGACGAAATCGAAACTGGCGGTCGAAAGCCCGTTCCTGCTGGCTGATATCGCCATCCTCGACCCCGAGTTGACCTATTCCGTGCCGCCGGCGGTAACGGCGGCGACGGGGATCGACGCGCTGGCCCATTGCGTTGAGGCCTTCACCAATATCCGGGCTCACGACCTGATCGACGGTTACGCCCGGCTCGGCATCGGCCTGATCGGCCGATATCTCGGCCGCGCGGTTGAAAACGGCAATGACGCCGAGGCGCGCGCGGGCATGATGCTCGCCTCCTATTACGGCGGTATCTGCCTTGGGCCGGTCAATACCGCGGCGGGCCATGCGCTCGCCTATCCGCTCGGCACCCGGCTCGACCTGCCGCATGGGCTCGCCAACGCTATCATCTTTCCGCATGTGCTGGCCTTCAACCAGCCCGTGGCCGCCGAGAAGACCGGTGAAATCATGGCCGCGCTCGGCCTTTCGGCGGAAACGCCGGAGGCGGTGCACAGTGCCGCCCATCAGTTCTGCGCGGGTCTCGGCGTCGAGATGCGGCTTGAGGCCCACGGCGCCGACGAGGCGGATCTGCGGCTCTGGGCCGAAGAGGCCCATGCCATCCGCCGGCTGATGGACAACAACCCGCGCGACATGTCGGTCGACGATGTGCACGCGATCTATCGGTCGGCGTTCTAGGCGTTGCCATAAAGGGGAGCGCGGCCGTCGGGCCGCCTTCATCCTGTTTTCAGAGTGAAAGATCGAACAGGCCGCCGCCGAAAAGCCGCTCGCGCGAATGCTCGATATGGGCGCGCATGGCGGCGCGGGCGGCGTCCGGCGCGCGTTCCCTGATGGCGGTGTAGATCGCCTTGTGCTCGGCCAGCACCTCCTCCAGCGCCCAGGCGCCATCGGACATCAGCGTCTCTCCGTGCAGCTTCATGCCAACATAGATGTGGTCGCGCAGCGCCTTCAGCGTCTCGCCATAATACTGGTTGTTGGTGGCCTGGGCGACGGATTGGTGAAAGGCGAAATCGGCATCCTCGCGGTGAAGCTGCTGGCCGGTCGCATCCGACAGAAGATGCAGGGCCCGTTCCATTTCGGCGAGCGCCGCTTCGTTGCGCCTCAGCGCGGCAAGGGCGGCGGCATCGGTCTCGACCGTCAGGCGGAATTCGTAGCAGCGCTGGATATCGGCGATGGTTTCGACGGGCGTGTAGCCGAGCGCCGTCTCGCGCTTGATCCGCACGAAATTCCCGGCGCCCTGACGCGAATAGATCAGCCGCTCGTCGCGCAGCCGCTCCAGCGCCACGCGCAGCACCGGGCGCGACACGCCGAACTTGACGGAGAGATCCTTTTCCGCCGGCAATTTTTCATTGGCGCCGTAATCGCCGCGCATGATCCGCCCGCGCAGCGCCTCATAGACCTTGTCCGACAGCGAGGTGCGCCGTTGGGCGGCGCCGCGATCCGCGTCCTGGTTCAGATTGTCGGTCATCGCATGTCCTCTTCGTCATCGCCGCTATCCGCCTCGGTAAAAATCTCGGCCAGAAGCGACGGCGTACCAAAACCGCCCGATTTTGTCACGAGTTGTAAATTTCCCCAAGGTGCCGCGGCGTAACTGACCGGCAGGCCGGGCCGCAATTCGGCAACCACTTGTAAACTCCGGACATCGAGACGGTCCAGTATGCCGTTGCAGCTCTCACCGCCCGCCACCAGCAGCGACCGTGGCCTGAGTGCCTGCAGCAGGCGGCTGACACCGTCGTAGAAGCGGGCGCCGGCAGCTTCGCCGGAAAGGCCGCCGCCGCCCTCACAGATGGACACGGCGAGCGGCAATTCGGTCTCGGCGATTGCCGGAACCCCACCATCGGGCGCTTCGAGCGCCGATGTCAGCGCACGCAGTCGCTCGACCTGCGCCACCGTGATCGGATCGCGCGAGCCGTTGACGATCATCAGCGGGGGCGCGAGCCGGAAGGGCTGCGGTTCGGGGTGCCCTGAGGCGCGCGCCAGCGCAAAGGCAAGCCCGCGCGCGCCGACCCACAGCGCGCCGGAACCGGCGTAACGGACAAGGTTATCCATGTCGCGGTCGCTCTCGGTATCCGGTATTGCGGCCGAAACCCCGATGCGGGAGGCGACGTCGATCGGCGCGGCAATGCCATCGCCACTCAGCATGCCGCCCGTTACGCGACGGCCCATCGACGGAATCGCCGGGGCCGCGATGATGCGGCGCGCGCCGAGGGTTGCCTGCAGCACGGCCAGCTCGGCAGCGATATTGCCCTTGAGCCGCGAGTCGACCTTCTTCATGATGATCGGAATATCGGCCAACGGCAAATGGGCGAGGGCCGCCGCCACGCGCCTTGTCGCTTCCTCCGCGTCGCATTCCCGGCTTGCCGTGTTGACGGCAAGCACATCCGGCGATTGGCGCAGAAGCGCGGGAATGGCATCTGGTTTGCGCGCCACCAGCACGGATCGCCCCGGACCCGCAAAGGCCACGCTCGAATCGAGCGCGCCCGTCAGGTCATCGGCTATGATCAGAACGTCCGGCGGCACAATCGTCTCCCGAGGTTGTCATTATTGTTACGTCACGATCTTGCGATAAAAAGAGGATAAATTTCAAGGTGAAATGACGTTTCCCATTAATTTATGCGCCGGTTATTGAAACCTGTTTACCTATAAGTTAAAAGCTGTGCGACGCGTCGTTCTCGGGAGGCCTTCATGAAACAGTCAATCGTCATCACCATGGGGGATCCCTCTGGGGTGGGCGCTGAGGTAACGGTGAGGGCGCTTGCGGCGCGCGATGCCGCCTTGCGGGAGCAGGTCCGCGTCATCGGGGACCGGTCCACGGTCGCCCGCGCCGCGGCGGTGTGCGGTGTCGATCTGCCAATCCTTGCGCCGGATGAGGCGGGTGACGGTATCCGCGTCGACCATATCGCCGTCGATGGATTGCCGGGGAAATTCGGCGTCCTGAGCCCGGCCTGCGGCGAGGCCTCCTACCGCTATATCGCCCGCGCGGTGGAACTGGCCATGGGCGGCGAGGCCGCCTGCATCGTCACCGCGCCGATCAACAAGGAAGCGCTGAATGCGGCGGGGCATCACTATGATGGCCATACCGGCATGCTGGCGCATCTGACGGGGTCGAAGTCGTCATGGATGCTGCTCGCCTCCGAGCGGCTGAATGTCGTGCATGTCTCCACCCATGTTTCGCTCAGGGATGCGATCGGGCGGGCCACGACGGAGCGGGTGCTCGAAACCATCCGCACCGGCCACAAACACATGAAGCGCATGGGGCTCGAAGCGCCGCGCATCGCGGTGGCGGGCATCAATCCGCATTGCGGCGAGAACGGGCTTTTCGGCCGGGAGGATGACGAGGCGATCGCGCCGGCTGTCGCGGCGGCGAAGGCCGAGGGTATCCATGTGGAAGGGCCGATCTCGGCCGATACCGTCTATCATCGCGCCTATAACGGCGCTTTCGACCTGGTCGTCGCCCAGTATCACGATCAGGGCCATATCCCGATCAAGCTCGTGGCCTTCGATACCGCCGTCAACGTCTCGCTCGGCCTGCCGATCGATCGCTGCTCGGTCGATCACGGCACGGCCTTTGATATCGCCGGCACGGGCAAGGCCAATCACGTCAATATGCTCGCGGCACTCGATTATGCCGCAAGAATGGGGACCGCCGCGCGCGGCTGAGGGGGAAGAATGACCGACAAGAAGGAAGCGTTCGTCGCACTCGTCACCTGTTTCAACGACGACGAAACCATCAATTACGAGGCGACGCGGGCGCAGGTGCGCCGGCAGGTTTCGGCCGGCAACAACATCATGTGCGCCGGCACGAATGGCGATTTTTCGGCGCTGACCTTCGAGGAGAAGGTGCGGCTTTGCGGCGAGGTGGTTGACGAGGTCGCCGGTCGCGCTCGCGTCATCGTCAATGCCGGCATGCCCGCGTCCTTCGAGACGGTGAAGCTGGCGCGCGAGTTCGACCGCATCGGCGTCGACGGCATCGCCGTCATCACGCCGTTCTTCATCGCCTGCACGCAGGATGGTCTCGAGCGCCATTTCACCTCGGTCGCCGATGCCGTCGAAACGCCGATCTATCTCTACGACATTCCGGCGCGCACCCAGAACCATATCGAGCCCGAGGCCGCGCGCCGGCTGGCCGCCCACGGCAATATCGCGGGCATCAAGGATTCGGGCGGCGCGCAGGACACGCTTGAGGCCTATATGGCGGTCGGCCGCGCCGTCGAGGGCTTCGACGTTTATTCCGGTCCGGATCAGCTTGTACACTGGGCGCTAACCAATGGCGCGAAGGGCTGCATTTCCGGCCTCGGCAATGTCATGCCCGACGTGCTGGCCAGGATCGTGTCATGCGTCAACGCGGGCGACGAGGCGGGGGCGAAGAAGGCCCAGGAAACCTACGCCGCCTTCCGCACCGATCTTTACAGGCTCGGCTACCCGCCGGCCCTGGTGAAGCGGGCGCTCTATTTGCGCGACCCGTCCGTAGGCCTCTCCCGCCAGCCCGCGCTTTTGCCAGATCCGGAACAGGACAGGGCGATCGAGGAGATATTGGCCAAGTACGACCTTTAGGGCCTCTGGACCACCGCGAAATCTGCGATCCGTTTGGACGTCGGATTGCTGTCGCCGGCTTTTCGGGCTGCGGACGCTGTCGGACGAGGCGTTCCGGTCGATGCAGGCCGCGTTAACGGATCGGATCAAGCCCGGGATAGGTGTTCTGGACGCCATCGTGCAGCTTGTGCGAACAGGCCGGAATAGCTACCGTTGGGCATGAAGAACAAAAAGCCAAGGTCCGGGCCGGGCCGCCCTTCCAGCATGGAAGACCCTTATCGCATGATCTGCGACGCCGCGGCGGCGCTGTTTGCCGAAAAGGGCTTCGACAATACGTCGCTTCAGGATGTCGCAACCGCGGTGGGCGTCACCAAGGCCGGTCTCTATCATTACTTCCCGACCAAGCATGCGCTTTTCGAAGCGATCGTGCTGGACACGCTGCGGGATCTGCATGCGGGCGCGGTTGCCGCCATCGCCGCCCATAATGGCTACCCCGACAAGCTGACCGCCTTCATGACCGCGCATGCGCGGTATTTCTCGGAGCATGGCGAACGGTATCGCGCAAGCTTTTTCGGCCGCGGGGGCGGCGGCGAGCGCGCGCACCTGACCCCGGACGAGCGCGCCATGCGCAAGGCCTATGTCCAGCTTCTGGAAGACGTTGTGGAGGCTGGCGTCGACGCAGGCACGATCACGGTTTCCGATGTGCCGACCTTCGCCAGAGGCGTGCTCGGCATGCTGAACTGGATGGCCAGATGGTATCGTCCCGACGGGCGGCTCACCGCCGCTGAAATCGCCGAATCCTACGCGCAAATATTGCTGGCCGGCGCTCTGCCCCGATAGCGTCCCCGCATCCGGACGGATTGACATCCCCCATGGCTTATTTTATTACCGGCCAGACGGTAGTTAAATGTGTCATGGCTTTACAGGGATGGGCGCGACATGGGAAAGACCAAACCCTCGGGCGGTTATCTTTCGAAGGAAGATCAGCAGTTTCGCGAAGAAATGCGCACCTTCTTTCAGGAAAACATTCCCGCGGAAATCCGCGCCAAGGTCAGCGCCGGCCAGCCGCTGGCCAAGCAGGATATCGTCACCTCGCAGCGCATTCTGAACGCCCATGGTCTGGCGGTGCCGAACTGGCCGCTCGAATGGGGCGGCAGGGACTGGACGCCGGTCCAGCGCTATCTCTTCATCGAGGAACTGCAGTTCAACGCGGTGCCGCTGCCGTTGCAGTTCAACTGTTTCATGGTCGGGCCGGTGATCGCCGCCTTCGGCAATCAGGCGCAGAAGGAGAAATTCCTGCCCCGGGCCGCCAATCTCGATGACTGGTGGTGCCAGGGCTTTTCGGAACCCAATGCCGGCTCGGACCTTGCCTCGCTGACGACAAGGGCGGTGCGCGACGGAGATGACTATATCGTCAACGGTCAGAAGGCCTGGACGAGCTACGGCCAGTATGCCAACTGGATTTTCTGCCTGGTCCGGACGGACTGCGAGGCCAAGAAGCAGAAGGGCATCTCGTTTCTTCTTATCGATCTGGATACGCCCGGTGTCGAAATGCGGCCGATCATCACCATGGACGGCCGGCACGAGGTCAACGAGGTGTTCTTCACCGATGCGCGGGTGCCGGTCGAAAACCTGGTCGGCGAGGAAAACCGCGGCTGGGATTACGCCAAGTTCCTGCTGGCCAATGAACGCTCGGGCATTGCCCGGATTGGCCTCTCCAAGGAGCGCGTGGCGCGCATCCGCCGCCGGGCGAAAGATAACGGCGTCTGGGACGATCCGCTGTTCCGTTCGGAGGTCATCAAGCTTGAAATCGAACTGAAGGCGCTCGAGGTCGCCCAGATGCAGATATTGTCGCGCGCCGGAGAGAGCCAGGGCCGGCCGGACCCGGCATCGTCCATCCTGAAGCTGCGCGGATCGCAGCTTCAGCAGCGCGCCTCGGAACTCCTGATGGAACTTGAGGGCGTGGCGGCGCTGCGCGCGCCGGGCGATGTGGCCGATCCTTACCATGCGGCGGAAGAACAACTGGCGGCCGCTGCCGCACTCAATAACTATCTGAATTTCCGGAAGGTTTCGATCTATGGCGGGTCGAACGAGATTCAGAAGAACATCATCGCCAAGACAATTCTGAATCTGTGAGGCGCACATGGAAGCTTTGACCGAAGAAGAACGGATGTTGTGGGACAGCGTCGCCGGCATATTGTCGGAAATCGCCGCGCCGGCGGATCTGTGGCCGCAACTGGCCGAACTCGGCATGCTCGGCCTCACGCTCCCGGAAAGCGCCGGCGGGGCAGAGCTGGGTCCGCAGGCGCTGATGGTGTTTGCCCGCGCCTTCGGGCAGGCGGGTCTCGCCACGCCATTCTTTGCGTCGGAAGCGCTCGCCATGCCTCTGCTTGCGCAATGGTCGGATCGTCCGGAGGTCTCTGCCCTGCTGGACGAGATCGTAAGCGGCGCGCGCATCGCCACGCTGGCGCTCCATGACCTGAAGCCGGTTGTCGCCCGGCGCGCGGCTGACGGCTTCGTTCTTTCCGGCGTCAAGATGGTCGTGCCGGCGGGATCGACCGCCGACATCGTGATCGCAAGCGCCATGCTTGAGGAGCGCCCGGCGCTGTTCCTGCTCGATCTCCAGACCATCGCCGCGACCAAAACCGCTTATATGCCGGCCGGCCCGGCGGCCGATGCCGACCTTGCGCTGGACGGCGTTACCGTGGGAAAAACGGCGCTTATGGCCGAGGGCGAAGAGGCCGGGCGATTGATTGCCGCGGCGGAAGCGCGCGGCCAGTTGATTACCTGCGCGGAAATGCTGGGCGGCATGGAAAAGCTGCTGGAGCTGACGGTGGACTATCTGCGTGACCGGCGTCAGTTCGGCCAGCCGCTATCGGGTTTTCAGGCTCTGCAGCATGCCGCGGTCGACATGTATGTCGAACTGGAAACCGCGCGCGCTATGCTCGATTTCGGCGGTCGGATGTTTGGCGCATCTGCCGATGAGCGGGCGGCGGCGCTGGATGCCGTGAAGCTGAAAATGAACGCGGCGGCAAAGCTGATCGGAGAGAGCGCCGTCCAGCTTCATGGCGGCATCGGCATGACCGAGGAGAGCCTGACCGGCCGCATCTTCGGGCGGCTCACCGCCCTGCGGATCAGCGCCGGCGACAGCCGAAGCTGCATGAACCGGCTGCTTGCTGTTGATCGCAGCGTTGCGCTTGCCTGACGGCATCATTGAACACAATTGGACTTGCAGGGGAGGCTGCTTGAGATGAAGGTGGATATCGAGAAATTCGGCAGGATCGCGGTCATCACCATTGACCGTCCGCCGGTGAACGCGTTGTCGCAGGCGCTGCGGAAGCTGATAGAGGTGCGGCTGGACGAGGCGGCGGGCGATGAGGCGGTCAAGGGCGTTGTGCTGGCCTGCGCCGGGCGCACCTTCGTTGCCGGGGCCGATATCGAGGAACTGGGCGAGGTCCGGCCGCCGACGCTGCACGCGGTGATCGACAAGCTTGAAGCGCTGGGCAAGCCGAGCGTTGCCGCGCTACACGGCACGGCGCTTGGCGGCGGGCTGGAACTGGCGCTCGGCTGCACCTTCCGCGTGGCCAGCCGTGATGCGCAGCTCGGCCTGCCGGAGGTAAAGCTCGGCCTGTTGCCGGGCGCGGGCGGCACGGTCCGCACAACCTATCTGATCGGCGCGGAGGCGACGCTGAAACTCGCCGGTAGCGGCAATATGATGGGCGCGGAAGCGGCACAAGGCATCGGTCTCGTGGACGCTGTCTTCGACAACGACCTGGTCGCCAATGCGATCCGGTTCCTCTCCGACAAGATTGACGCCGACGACATCCCGCCACCTGTGAGCCGCCGCCGCGAGGCGATGCCGGCATGCGACCCGCAGGCGCTGGAAAGCCTGACCGCCGAGCTCTGCCGCAAGGCGCGCTCCTCCGCGCCCGAACTTGCGGCGCAATCGGTGCGCAATGCGCTGACGCTCTCCTTCGAGGACGCGATGGCGGAGGAACGGCGTCTGTTCGAAACCGCGACCGGTAACCCCCGATTCGGCGCGCTGCGCCACCTGTTTTTCGCCGAGCGGGCGGCGGCGAAACCTTCGGGCGATGTCGCCGAAGCTGAGCCCCGCGCGGTGCAGGCCGTAGCCGTGATCGGCGCGGGCACGATGGGCAGCGGGATCGCGATGGCGTTCGCCAATAGCGGTTTCGACGTGATCGTGCGCGAGACCGATGAAGCGGCCCTTAAGCGCGGCATGGAACGTATCGCGGACACCTATGAGCGCTCGGTCAAGCGCGGGTCGCTGAGCGCGGAGGAGGCCGGCAGGCGCAAGGCGCGGATTGCGGGCACGGTCGCGATCGCCGATCTGGCATCCGCCGACCTGATCATCGAAGCGGCGTTCGAGGATATGGCGGTCAAGAAGACCATTTTCGCCGAGCTCGACGCCGTGGCGCGGCAGGGCGCGATCCTTGCGACCAATACCTCCTATCTGGACGTGAACGCGATCGCGCGCTCGACCACGCGGCCCGCCGATGTGCTCGGCCTGCATTTCTTCTCGCCGGCCAATGTGATGACCTTGCTGGAAATCGTGCGCGGCGACCAGACAGCGCCCGATGTGCTGGCGACGGCGCTGAAACTTGCACGGCGCCTCGGCAAGCAGCCGGTGGTGGTCGGCGTCTGCCACGGCTTTGTCGGCAACCGTATGCTGCAGGCCCGCAATGCCGCGCTGTCGCAACTGCTGCTGGAGGGCGCGACGCCCGATCAGATTGACGCCGCCTTCCGGGCCTTCGGCTGGCCGATGGGCCCCTGCCAGATGCAGGACCTCGCCGGGCTCGATATCGGCTGGCGGAACCGCAAGGCGCTCGGTGAGACCGACGCGCTGCCAGACCGGCTCTGCGAGCTTGGACGGCTTGGCCAGAAGGCTGGCAAGGGCTGGTATCTTTACGACGACAGCCGCAAGCCCCAGTCCGATCCGGAGGTGGATGCCATTATCGCCGAGATCGCGGAAAGAGGCGGCATTGCGCGGCGGGTGGTTACGGATGCCGAAATCATCGAACGCACGCATGGTCCCATGATCGAGGAGGGGCGGCGCATTCTCGACGAGGGCATTGCGGCGCGCAGTTCCGATATCGACGTGGTGTGGGCGCATGGCTACGGCTTCCCCCGCGATCTCGGCGGGCCGATGTACTGGGACGATCATTTGCGCGCGAGCGCGCAGGAAAAGAAGAAGGTGTAACATGGGTGATACGCACGGGCCGGAACTCGGCCGATTTGTCTGGGACGATCCGTTTCTGCTGGAAAACCAGTTGACGGATGAGGAGCGCATGCTGCGCGATGGGGCGCATGCCTTCGCGCAGGACAGGCTCCAGAGCCGGGTGGTCTCGGCCTACGCGAATGAAACGGTCGATCCTTCGATTTTTGCTGAAATGGGTGAAATGGGGTTGCTCGGCCTGACCCTGCCGGAGCAATATGGCGGCGCGGGCGCGGGTTACGTGGCCTATGGC
>NZ_DEPM01000003.1:0-32353 GCF_002358775.1 Martelella sp. UBA3392 | reverse complement strand
TCCTCGCTGGTCATGTATCCGATCCACGCTTACGGGTCGGAAGAGCAGCGCAACAGATATCTGCCCAAACTTGCCTCCGGCGAATGGATCGGCTGTTTCGGGCTGACCGAGCCCGATGCCGGGTCGGATCCCGGCGGCATGAAGACCACGGCGCGCAAGACGGACGGCGGCTATGTGCTGAACGGCGCGAAGATGTGGATTTCCAATGCGCCGATCGCCGATGTCTTCGTTGTCTGGGCAAAGTCGGAGGCTCATGGCGGCAAGATCCGCGGCTTCGTGCTGGAGAAAGGCATGAAGGGCCTCAGCGCGCCCAAGATCGGCGGCAAGCTCAGCCTGCGCGCCTCCGTCACCGGCGAAATCGTCATGGATGGCGTCGAGGTCGGCGAGGAGGCGCTGCTGCCCAATGTCGAGGGGCTCAAGGGTCCGTTCGGCTGCCTCAATCGCGCCCGCTATGGCATTGCGTGGGGCGTGATCGGGGCGGCCGAGTTCTGCTGGCACGCCGCGCGGCGATACGGTCTCGACCGCAAGCAGTTCGGCAGGCCGCTCGCCCAGACCCAGCTCTTCCAGAAGAAGCTGGCGGACATGCAGACCGAGATCGCGCTCGGCCTGCAGGCGGCACTCCGGGTCGGCCGGCTGCTGGAACAGGGCGATGCCGCGCCGGAGATGATTTCGCTGATCAAGCGCAACAATTGCGGCAAGGCGCTGGATATCGCCCGCAATGCCCGCGACATGCATGGCGGCAACGGCATCTCGGAGGAATTCCAGGTCTTCCGCCACATGGTCAACCTCGAAACCGTCAATACCTATGAAGGCACCCATGATGTGCATGCCCTGATCCTGGGCCGCGCCCAGACAGGCCTGCAGGCGTTTTTCTA
This sequence comes from Martelella sp. UBA3392, assembly GCF_002358775.1. NCBI lineage: Bacteria > Pseudomonadati > Pseudomonadota > Alphaproteobacteria > Hyphomicrobiales > Aurantimonadaceae > Martelella > Martelella sp. UBA3392. The sequence goes on along the minus strand of NZ_DEPM01000003.1, from coordinate 31,478 downwards.
AGGGAAGCGCCGCGGCCTTGGCCGCGGCGACAATCAAAGGGCGTAGTCCTCAAAGCCGCGCAAAAGCGGCGCCGGCGGATGCGGATGTCCGGTCGCCAGCCCCATCGGTTGTCCCCACGATGTTGTCGGACACAAGGGCGTCGATCTCGTCCTCCGACAAACCAAGCTCGCCCAGCACTTCGCGCGAGTGCTCGCCAAGGCGCGGGGCTGGGGTCGTGGGGGCGATCGCGGCGCCGTTGGCCTTGAAGCCCGCCGTCGGGACATGGACGGTGGTGCCGGGCACTGCCTCTATCGGCGTGGTGAGCTGGCGGGCGGCGGCGTGTTCCTCGGCCAGCATTTCGGCGAGATTGCGCACCCTTCCGGCGGGCACGCCGACGGCGTTGAGGTCTTCCTCCCATGCGCTGGCCGACCGGGCGAGAAGGGCGGCCTCAAGGGTGGGGCGCAGCCCGTTCGGGTCGTCCCTCATCGCCGCCGGGTCGCGTCGCGTCTTTGCCGCAAGCTCGGTCAGGCCGAGCGTTTCGAGCAGCGGGATGATCTGGCGGATATTGTTTGCCGCCACCATCAACAGACCGTCGGCGGTCTGGAAGCAGCCGGAGGTCGGGCTTCGGCTCCAGGCCTCGTTGCCCGCGGGCTCGGGCTTCCAGCCGGAGCTGAGGTGGCTGGTCAGCAGCGAGGCCATCAGCATCATCGAGGTGTCGAGCATGGCGACGTCGAGATGCACGCCTTCGCCGGTTGCGCGCCTTTGATGCAGCGCCGCGGAAATGGCATAGGCCGCGTTGAGCCCGGTGGCGAAATCGACATAGGGCGCGCCGACCTTGGTCGGTCCGCTTTCCCGGGTTCCGGTGGTGCCCATGATCCCGCACATGCCCTGAATGACATGGTCATAGGCGCCGCGCCGGCTGTAGGGTCCATCCTGGCCGAAGGCCGAGATCGAGCAATAGATCAGGTCTGGTTTGATCGCCTTCATATCCTCATAACCGAGCCCGTTGCGGACCATGGTTCCCGGGCGCATGTTCTCGATGAACACGTCGGCGTTCGCCGTCAGGCGCTTGAGGATGTCGCGTCCCTCCGGGGTCTTGATATCGAGGGCGAGCGAGCGCTTGGCGGCATTCTGGGACATGTAGGACAGTCCCATGCCGGCTTCGTTCAGTTCGGGCAACTGGCCGCCCTTGCGGGTCCAGTCGCCGATGCCGGGCACTTCGATCTTGATGACGTCGGCCCCCAGCAGGGCCAGCTGATAGCCGGCATAGGGGCCGGCAAGAACATGGCTGGTGTCGATGACGCGGAGGCCTTTGAGGGGCTCGAACACGGATAGTACTCCCGAAAATTCCGGGACGCGACCATCGCGCCCCGGGCATGGTGATCAGTTGGGCGCCTCGACGGCTTCCTTGAGCTTGAGCTCGGCCTGGTGGGCCGCCTTGACCTCTTCCATAAGCTCGGCCGATCCCTTCTCGACGGGCGGGAAGTCGAGATTGGCCATAACCTGGCGGACGCTTTCGGTGCGGCCGGCCTCCAGCAGGGCCTTCTCGAGCGTGGCGACCACGTCTTCCGGCATGCCGGCCGGGCCGACCAGAACCAGCTTCGAGCCGTAGCTCGACATGTAGCCATATTCATTCATCGTCTTGATGTCGGGGCTCGCCACCAGGCGTTCCTCGCCGGTCGAGGCGATGGTCTTGATCTTGTCGGGATATTTCTGGTGCGCGCCGCCGCTATAGGCGATGTCGAAATCGCCGCCGAGCAGACCGCTGATCATGCCAGCGCCGCCCTTGACCGGCACGAAGTTCAGCTCCAGCCCTTCCTGCTTTGCGACCAGCTCCATCTGCACTTTCGAGGCCGGCGTGATCGTTGCGACCTTGGCGCCGGGATTTTCCTTGGCGAAGGCGACGAACTCGTCGAACGTGTCGTAGGGGCGATCCATCGGCGCGGCGAAGGCCGGCTGATAGGCCGCGATCGAGCCGATCATGGTGAAGTCGTCGACTTCGTAGTCTGCGGCCGGGTTCCAGATCTGGTTGGTGGCAACGGCGGTTGAAGGCGAGAGCATCAGGGTGTAGCCGTCCGGCTTCGCCATCTTCAGCTTCAGCGCCGCGACGCTGCTGGCCGCCCCCGGCACGTTGACCACGATGATCTGCTGGCCAAGGGTCTCCTTCATCTCCTCGAACAGCACCCGGCCGATCGTATCGGTGCCGCCGCCGGCCTCATAGCCGATCAGCGCGGTGATCGCTTTCGTCGGATAGTCTTCCGCCAATGCCGCGCCCGCGACAAGTGTCGCCGCGGTGACCGCGGCGGCGGCGAGTTTCTTCAGTATGGTCATGAGTTCCTCCCGGTTTCATTGAATGCGGCGGTCCCTGCGGATATGGCGAGGGCCGCCCGAGTGCGGCGCCGGATTTCGGCCAGCGCCAGGATCGCGATGAGCGCGACGGTCAGGCCGATGAACACGGCCGCGATTGGATGCTGCACAAGGTTGGTGACGTCCCGGTCGAGCAGCGGGATCGTCTGGCGCAGGGTCAGTTCCAGCGACGGTCCGATGACGAAGCCGATCAGGAAGGTGACGAAGGAAAAGTCGAGTTTCTTCGCCAGCACGCCGAACACCGCGAAGACCAGCATCACCCCGATGCCGAACAGTCCGCCGCCCTGCATGAACGCTCCGATCATGCAGAAGAACAGGACCGCCGGCGCAATCACCCGCATCGGCGAGCGGATCACCCAGGCGAAGAATGACTGGCCGATGATGCCGATCGCCAGCAGGGCGAAGCTTGCCACGATCATCGCCGCGTAGAGGGCCTGGACGATCTCCGCGTCCTCGACGAACATCAGCGGACCAGGCGTGATCCCGTGGATGACGAAGGCGGAAATCAGGATCGCCGCGATCACGGAGCCGGGGATGCCGAGCGCGAACAGCGGCACGAAGCTGGAGGGCACCACCGCATTATCCGCGCTCTCGGAAGCGGCGACGCCTTCGATCGCGCCCTTGCCGAAGCGTTCCGGGGTCTTCGACATGCGCGCGGTCGCGCCGTAGGACATGAACGAGGCGACGCTGGCGCCGAGGCCCGGCAGGATGCCGACGAAAACGCCGATCCCGGTGCCGCGCAGGATCACGGGCAGGCAGCGGCGCCAGTCCTGACCGGTCACCCGGCTATCGTCCGGATCGGACGAGACGCGGATTTCGGCCACCTGGCGATCCAGCGCGCGGTGGTTGGCCATCTGCAGGATCATTTCCGACACCGCCATCATGCCGATGGCGACGGGGATCAGCGACAGGCCGTCGAACAGTTCCAGCCGACCGAAGGTGAAACGGGGCACGGCGGTTTCTACCTCCATCCCCACCGTGGCGACCAGGAGGCCGAGCGTGCCGGAAATCAGGCCCTTGACCAGAGAATTGCCGGCAAGCGCGCCGATGAAGGTCAGCGAGAACAGCAGGATGGCGAATTGCTCGACCGGCCCGATCTCGAGCGCGAACTGGGCGAGCGGCGCGGCCAGCGCGATAAGGCAGAGGGTCGAGATCAGGTCGCCGATCACCGAGGCGTAGAGCCCCATCTTCAGCGCCTTGCCGGCCTTGCCCTGCTGCGCCAGCGGATAGCCGTCGAAGGCGGTGGCCGCCGAGGACGGCTCGCCGGGGGTATTCATGAGAATGGCGGAGATTGCGCTGCCGGCGGTCGAACCCTTGGCGATGCCGATCAAGAGGCCGATGGCGGCAACGGGTTCCAGATAGAAGGTCACCGGGATCAGCACGGCAGTGGCGGTGCCCTTCCCAAGACCGGGGATGGCGCCCACGGCATATCCCACGGCCACGCCGATGAAGACGTAGAACAGCGTCCAGAAATTGGCGATCGACGCGAAGCCGGCCGCGAGCGGAGTGAAGAATGCATCGATCATTGGAAGCTCGTCCCCAGTACGACGTAGAACAGCAGCCACGCGCCGCCCATGAGACCGGCCGGCAGCAGGGTGAGCATGGCGATCCGCCGCTCGCCCAAGGCCAGCATCGGCAGGATGATGATCATCAGCCCGGGCAGCAGCGGTCCGGTGTAGATGAAGAGCAGCGTGGCGACAGCGAAGAGGACGACGACGCCGAGCGTGGCGACGACTTCACCCCGTGTGAAAATTGGTCCGCTGTCATCGCGTAGCTGGCGCAGAGCCAGCAGTGACTGGCCGATCAGCACCAGGCTCAAGATCACCAGAATGGCCGCGCAGAGAAGCGGCATCATGCGCGGCGATATGATCGCCGTCGGCGCCTCGGCGATTTGCCAGGGGATCAGGACAAGCCATAATAAAATACCGAATGCCAGAAGCACCAAGCCGGAAACCAGCTCTGCCTTTTTCATGTTTCCCTCCCGCGCCAGCTTAATTTGGCGTTGTTTTGCCGCTACCTTTACGGGAGTTTCGGAGGCTTGAGTAACTCAAAGATTGACCACCGGGTATAAGGTTTTTATTATACCACCGCATGAAACTCAAAAATCTGAACACCTTTATCGAGATCGCCCAGGCCGGATCGCTGTCGAAGGCGGCGGGCAGTCTGGGCATCGCGCAGCCGGCGCTGAGCCAGCTTGTCGCCAATCTCGAACATCAACTGGGGGCGACGCTGTTTCATCGCCGCACGACGGGCATGGAACTGACCCCGGCGGGCGAGATGTTCCTGAAATACGCCAAGAAAATCTCGTCGGACCTGGAACAGGCCAGGCTCGACGTGAAGCATGCCAGTCAGGTGCCGGCGGGCGAGGTGTCGGTGGTGATCGCCGCCGCCATCGCCAACCTTCTGGCTCCGGAACTGATGATGCGCGCGGAGGCGCTGTTTCCCGACGTGAAGATCACGGTGCGCCGCGCTATGAGCTATCCGGCCGCCCAACTGATCCGGGAAGGGCAGGTCGATGTCGGCATCGTGCCGGGGGCGAAATCCATGTCCAACGTCAAGGCGGAACTCGCCTATATCGACGAGATGATCTTTGCCGGCGGCATCGGCACGCCGCTCGATCAGCCGGGGCCGATCTCGTTTGCCGAGGCCTGCCGCGCGCCGCTGGTGCTGCCGTCACAGGGGCATCTCACTCACAGGACCATCGACCAGGTCGCCTTCGACCGCGGCCTGCATCTGAACCTGCGCACCCGGCAGGACAGTTCCTCGCTGCTGCGCAAGCTGCTTGCCTGCGGCTATGCCTATACCATCATGCCGCGGGCGGGCATGCTGGAGGGCGTGCGCGAGGGCAAGCTCTTCATCCGGCAGATCCCCGACCTGCCGCTCACCAGGCAGATGTTCGTCATCACCAGCACGGATCGCCCGAACTCCGCCGCGGTGCGCGCGGTACGCACGCTGCTGTGGCAACAGCTCGAACGGCTGAGCGCGGAGGGAATAGTGCCAAGCCTCGTGCCGCGGGAACCCTCGCCAAACGACTATCCGATTCCGGGCGCAACGGGGATGGGTCCCGCGAAAGAGACATGGATTCGTCAAAGCCCTTCAGGTTGAAGCGGTGTGTGGCTTCGGCAACCCGACGCTTCGCAACCATCATGAAGATTGCGCCGTCGAGCGGCGCTTGTGCCGCGCCGGCGGTCAGGCGAAGATCACGCCCTTGCGCAGGATGAAATTGCCGTAGGGCCGCATTTCGCTGGACTGGACCACGGCAAACGCCTCCTTGGCGCGCTCGTAGAAGGCGAACCGTTCCAGCCCGACCGGCTTGTGGCCGAGGGCGTCGAGCGTCGGCATGGCCTCAGCGATCACCGGCGGCACGGTTTCGGGTTCGCCAACCATCTGCATGGTGAGGACGGGGTCGGGCTCGAACTCATCGAGCGGCAGCAAGGACGTGATCGCCGACAGAGCCTGAAGCGCGTCGCAGCCGATCGAAAGCGCCGAGCCATAGACGGTCTGCTCGCCAACGGAGGCAGCGGGGAAATTGGCGTCCACGATCACGATCTCGTCGCCATGGCCCATCATGGCGAGCACGTGCAACAGGTCGGGTCCGAGAAGCGGGTCAATCCCTTTCAGCATGAGGTTTCCTTTCAGGGCAGCGGGTTGAGGGGCCCACGCTCGAATTGTCGCCGTGGAAAAAGAGCCCATCGGCCTGTCTTATGGCTTGCCCGATCCGAAAGCAAGACGGCCCACGCCTGCGCGATTTCACGACGTTTTGCGCCGTTTGCCTATCCCATGTCCCGCAGCTATAGTGCCAGAAAAACAAAAGCCAAGTTGCGGGAAGGAAACGACTTTCTGCTCAGGCGGGGAGCCGCGATGACCTTCGAGCAATTGCGCATCTTTGTCGAAGTGGCCGAGCGGCAGCATGTCACGCAGGCCGCGCAGGCGCTCAACATCGCCCAGTCCGCCGCCAGCCATGCGATCGCCCAGCTCGAGGCGCGCTACGACGTGCAGCTTTTCTACCGCGTCGGGCGGCGGATCGAGTTGTCCGAGGCCGGCCGGGCGCTGCTTGCCGAAGCGAGCGCGATCCTCGGGCAGGTGGAGCGCGCCGAACTGGCGCTGAGCGAGTTCAGCACGTTTTTGCGCGGGACGCTGCTGGTCGAGGCGAGCCAGACGATCGCGAGCTACTGGCTGCCGGCGCGGCTTGCCGCCTTCCGCCGCGCCCATCCCGGCATCAACCTGCGCATGAAGATCGAGAACACCCAGCAGGTCGCCGATGCGGTGCTGACGGGGGCCGTGGAGCTCGGCTTCGTCGAGGACGAGGTCGCGCATCCGCAACTTGTCTGTCACCCCGTCGCCGCCGACCGGCTGATCGTCGTTGTCGCGCCCGACCATCCCTGGGCGGGACTGAAGCGGCTCGATCCCGCAAAAATGTCTGAAAGCGACTGGGTGCGGCGCGAGACCGGGTCGGGCACGCGCTCCGCCTTCGAACACGCAGCCCTTGCCATGGGCGCGGATGTGGCGGGTTTCCGCATCGCGATGGAACTGCCGTCGAACGAAGCGGTGCGCGCGGCCGCCGAAGCCGGGCTCGGGGCGGCGGCGATGTCGGCTTCGGTCGCGGCGCCCAGCCTGGAGGCGGGCCTGCTGCACCATGTCCCGATCGAATTGCCCGAACGCCAGTTCATCGCCCTGCGGCTTGCCGCCCGCCGTCCGACCCGGGCGGTGACGGCGTTCCTGAATCAGTTGGGCATTGTCGAAGCGATCAATGGCGCGGAGGCCGAACGGCAAGGTTGAGCCTTGGGCTCGGCGTGTGACACTTCCCCTAAATGATCGTCGGGCCGGCTCTCCTGTCCGCAATCCATCTTGAATCCAGATTGAATGCATCCGATCACACTATTGGACCGGGTCGCCGGCGTTATCTACTTATGCGTTAACCGGAATTCCGGATGAGGAAGCCGACAATGCGCAACGCCAGTCACGAAGGTATCAAACCTCAGGCCGATCATAGGATCGAAAGCCCGGATGCGGGCAGCGCTTTGACCGGGCCGCAATTGCCGCCCCAGGGCCACGAACCCGACTACCGTTTCACGCTCGCCAATGAGCGAACCTTCCTTGCCTGGGTGCGCACGGCGCTGGCGCTTCTGGCCGGCGCGGTGGGGCTGATGCATTTCGCCAAACCCTTGACCGGCATCGACCCCGACAAGTTGTTCGGCATCGCGCTGGCAGGCGCCGGTCTGGCGGCGATCATTTACGCAACCTGGCGCTGGCACAGCGTGCAGCGGGCTATGTGCCATGACGCACCGTTGCCGGGCGGCAATGCCATCTGGTTTCTGTCCGGTCTCATCATCCTGACCGGCAGTCTCGCCGGGATCACCGCGCTTGTCAGCGGAGGTCTGCTGTGACCGGACAAGGACAGGCCCATGAGCGAACGCCTGATACCGGGCCGACCCGGTTTGCAGCCCGAGCGGACGGACCTCTCCTGGGTGCGCACCGCGCTGGTGGTTGCCATCAATGGTGGACTGCTGCTTCTGCGCGAGGGCGGTTCGCCGGGTCTGCTCTCCATTCTCGGTGGCAGTTTCGCCATGGCGCTTGCCATCATGATGGTCCTGACCGGGATGAGACGTACGCGCCTGCTGCGCCTGCGTCCACTGCCGCATCACCTCGCGCCGCGACAGGAAGTGCTGATCACCGGCATCTCTGTTGCTCTGCTGGGAGCGCTCACGCTCCTGATGATCGTCGTTCGTTGACCGCGGCGGCGTCCCCATCGTTTCCGACCGTCCTCACCTTTGAAGGAGCCTCAGATGGTGCGCAATGATCGCGGCGCGAACGCCGCTCCGTCGCAGCAAGCCCTGCGTGACAGTGCCGCCCCGGATGAGGGCGATGGCGTCGTCACCTCGCCAAAGATTGGCGACCATGTGGCGAAGACAACCTGCTATATGTGCGCCTGTCGCTGCGGGATCGACGTGCATATCCGTGACGGCAAGGTGCGCTACATCAATGGCAACAAGGACCATCCGGTCAATCGCGGCGTTCTGTGCGGCAAGGGCAGCGCCGGCATCATGCAGCACTACAGCCCGGCGCGGCTCAGGAAGCCGCTGTTGCGCACCGGGCCGCGCGGCAAGGGCGAATACCGCGAGATCGAGTGGGATGAAGCGCTCTCCATCGTCACCGAGCGCCTCGCCCGCATCCGTTCCACGGACCCGAAGAAGCTCGCCTTCTTCACCGGCCGCGACCAGTCGCAATCGCTCACCGGCTGGTGGGCGACGCAGTTCGGCACGCCGAACTTCGCCGCTCATGGCGGCTTCTGTTCGGTCAATATGGCCGCCGCCGGGCTTTATTCCATCGGCGGCGCGTTCTGGGAATTCGGCGAGCCCGACTGGGAGCGCTCGAAATATTTCATGCTGTTTGGCGTCGCCGAAGACCACGATTCCAACCCGATCAAGATCGGTCTCGGAAAGCTCAAGGCCAATGGCGCCAAGGTTGTCGGCGTCAATCCCTGTCGCACCGGCTATAACGCGATCGCCGACGAGTGGATCGGCATCCGGCCTGGCACGGATGGGCTGTTCGTGCTGGCGCTGGTGCATGAGCTGTTGCGGGCAGGCAAGGTCGATCTCGACTACCTGATCCGCTACACCAATCTGCACCAGTTGGTCATCCGCGACGAGGGGGCCGCCGATGACGGCCTGTTCCTGCGCGATGGCGACGGCAATATCCTGAGCTGGGAGCGCGACAAGGGCACCACGGCCATTTCCAGCGATCCGACAATTGCTCCGGCGCTGACCGGCACGTTTCAGGCGCTGGGCCGCACCGTCAGCCCGGCCTTCCAGCTTCTCGCCGAGCGCTATCTGTCGAAGGATTACGCGCCGGACGCGGTTGCCGACAAGTGCGGCGTGCCCGCCGCCACCATCCGCCGCATCGCGGCGGAACTCGCCAAGGTCGCCTTCGAGGAGGAGATCGAGATCCCCGTTGCCTGGACCGACTGGGCGGGCCGCGAGCACAAGACCATGAAGGGCCGTCCGATCTCGATGCACGCCATGCGCGGCATCTCGGCCCATTCCAACGGCTTCCACACCTGTCGCGCCATCCACCTGCTACAGGTTCTGCTCGGAACCGTGGATGTGCCCGGCGGCTTCCGCTACAAGCCGCCCTATCCGAAGCCGGTGCCGCCACCACTGAAGCCGGCGGGCAAGGATGGCGGCAAGCCGAACACGCCGCTTGGCGGCGCGCCGCTCGGCTTCGTCACCGATCCCGCCGACCTGCTGGTGGATGAGAAGGGCGGCCCGATCCGCATCGACAAGGCCTATTCCTGGCAGGCGCCGTTCTCCGCCCACGGGCTGATGCATATGGTCATCCGCAACGCTTATGAGGGCGATCCCTATCCGATCGACACGCTGTTTCTCTACATGGCGAACATGGCGTGGAACTCGTCGATGAACACATCCGAGACGATGCGGATGCTGACGGCCACGGACGAGAATGGCGAGTACAAGATCCCGTTCATCATCTATTCCGACGCCTATCATTCCGAGACGGTGTCCTATGCCGATCTGGTGCTGCCGGACACGACCTATCTTGAGCGCCACGACTGCATCAGCCTGCTCGACCGGCCGATCAGCCATGCGGACGGACCGGGCGATGCGATCCGCCACCCGGTTCTCGAACCCGACCGCGATGTGCGCGGCTTCCAGTCGGTATTGATCGATCTTGGTGCCCGGCTCGGGCTTCCCGGCTTCGTGAACGAGGACGGCAGCGCGAAATATCGCGATTATGCCGATTACATCGTCAATCACGAGCGCAGCCCCGGCATCGGTCCGCTTGCCGGCTGGCGCGGCGAAGATGGCGACCAGCACGGCCGGGGCGCGCCGAACAAGGACCAGCTCAAGCGCTATATCGAACATGGCGGCTTCTGGCATCATGAGTTCAAGCCGGAGGAACGGTTCTACAAGATGGCCAACAAGGCCTATCTGGAGACGGCGGTGCAGTTCGGTTTTCTCGGTAAGGCCGAGCCGATCATCTTCCAGATCTATTCCGAGCCGCTGCAGCGCTTCCGCCTTGCCGCGAAGGGCCATGGCCCGATCCAGCCGCCCGAGGCCGAACGCAACCGGGTCGCCACCTATTTCGACCCGCTGCCGTTCTGGTCCGAGCCGCTTGAGCAGAGCCTGATTGCGGCGGATGACTACCCGATCCACGCGCTGACGCAGCGGCCGATGTTCATGTACCATTCCTGGGGCTCGCAGAATGCGTGGCTGCGGCAGGTGATGAACCAGAACAAGCTGTTCGTACATCGCGATCTCGCCGCCAGCCTGAACCTCGTGGATGACGACTGGGTCTGGATCGAAAGCCCCCACGGGCGGGTGCGCGGCCAGATTTCGCTGGTGGAGGGCGTGAACCCGCAGACGGTGTGGACCTGGAATGCCATCGGCAAGCGGCGGCGGACCTGGGGTCTGCACGAAAATGCCGGCGAATCAAATCGCGGCTTCCTTCTGAACCACGCCATCACCGAACTGCTGCCGCCGGATGCCAAGGGCCGCCGGTTCTCCAATTCGGACCCGGTGACCGGGCAGGCGGCATGGTTCGACCTGCGCATCAGGCTTGTGAAATGCGCGCCCGGGGAGGAGGGGAACACCGCCCCGTTGGAACCGCCGGCGGAACTGCCGCCGGGCCTTTCCGACGGTCCCGACAAGCTGACCTACGGCGCGGAATTCAAGCCGGCACACAAACCAAGGGAGCGCGCGAAATGACCTGTCTTCCCGAAAAGACCGACCGGAAGCTTGGCCTTGCCATTGACCTCGATACCTGTGTCGGCTGCAATGCCTGCGTCACCTCGTGCAAGGAATGGAATGCGGGCGGCCACATGGCCCCGCTGACCGATCTCAACCCCTATGCCGACAAGGTGGACGGGGTGTTCTTCAACCGCGTCCACACCTATGAGCAGGATACGCCGAAGGGCGGGGCCACCATCCACTTCCCCCGCTCCTGCCTGCATTGCGAGACGCCGGCCTGCGTCACGGTCTGTCCCACCGGCGCGTCCTACAAGCGCGCCTCGGATGGCATCGTGCTGGTGGACGAGGACAAGTGCATCGGCTGCAAGCTCTGTTCCTGGGCCTGTCCCTATGGCGCGCGGGAATTCGACGTCGATGTCGGCGTGATGAAGAAATGCACGCTCTGCGTCGACCGGATCTACAACGAAAACCTTGCCGAGGAGGATCGCGTGCCCGCCTGCGTCGCCGCCTGTCCCACCGGCGCGCGCCATTTCGGCGATTTCGGCGATCCGGATTCGGCAATCTCGAAGCTGTCGGAGGAACGCGGCGGCGTCGCGTTGATGCCGGAGCTTGGCTACAACCCGACCAACCGCTATTTGCCGCCGCGCCCGCGACGCGACGCCGCCACCGCGACGGATGCCCTGCCGCTCGAGGATGCAGCCCCCGAGGGCGGCTTTCTCGGCTGGGTCGACCGCATGCTTTCGAGGTAGACGCCGATGCATCCCGCCTTTTCCGTCATCTTTTTCACAACCGCGTCCGGCGCGGGTTATGGCCTGCTGTTCCTGCTAGGCCTTGCCGCCGCCTTCGGCCTGCTGCCGCCGGATCCGTGGTTCGGTCTCGTCGGCTTCGGCCTGTCGCTCGGCCTGATCTCGGCCGGGCTATTGACCTCGACCGCCCATCTCGGCCGTCCGGAGCGCGCCTGGCGCGCCTTCAGCCAGTGGCGGTCGTCATGGCTCTCGCGCGAAGGCGTTTCCTCCGTCGCGACCTATGTCCCCGCTGTCGCGCTCGCCTTCGGCTGGGTGATCCTGCAGCAAAGCGGCGGCTGGATGGCGCTCGCCGGCGCGCTCGCCGCCATTGGCGCGGTCGCGACCGTCATCATGACGGCGATGATCTATGCCTCGCTCAAACCGATCGCCGAATGGCACGGCCCGTGGACGCTGCCCGCCTATCTGGTCTTCGCCGCGATGACCGGCCTGACGCTGCTCAACGCGCTGCTTGCCATTTTCGGCCCCGCCAGCCGGTTGGTCGCCGCGCTGGCGGCTGTCCTTGCGCTCTCGGGATGGGTGGTCAAGCGCGGTTACTGGGCCTATCGCGACAGCGGCAAGGGACAGCCCACCGCCAATGAGGCGCTCGGGCTGGGCGAGGGCGATATCCGCCAGGTGCAGTCCCCGCACAGCGAGCAGAATTACCTGCTGAAGGAAATGGGCTATCGCGTCGCGCGCAAGCATGCCGCAAGGCTGCGCCTGATCGCGCAACTGCTGGCCTTCGTCCTGCCGGCTGTCTGTCTCGTGCTGTCTCTGCTGCTTCCCGGACCGCTGGCGCTGGTGCTCGTCCTTACCGCCGTGCCCCTGCAACTTGCCGGCATGCTGGTCGAACGCTGGTTGTTCTTCGCCGAAGCGCGGCACACGGTGACGCTTTACTACGGCTATTGAGCACGAACGGAGCGTCTCAGATATCCTTAACCAGCCTGAGGGCGTCATAGATCGCGGCATGGATGTTGCGGGCTGAAACCGCGTCTCCGATCCGGAACAGTTGATAGTTACCCTCGGGATTGCTGCGCACCGCTTGCGGGTCGCCCGCCACCAGCGCCTCGTAATCGACCGCGCCGAGATTGGACGATCCGGGCTTCAGTTCGAAATAGACATCGTCGAGCGGTCGGGTGCCGTGGTTGACGATCACCTGATCGACGGAACGGGTGCGGGTCACGCCGCCGTAATCGCTGTCGATCGTCGCCAGAAGCCGGTTGCCGTCGCGTGTCACACGCTGCAGTTTCCATGTCACGGTGAAGGTGACGTCGCGCTTTTGCAGGGCGCGCATGAAAGGCGTCAGCGACATCGCCATCACCTCCGGGGCAAAGGCCCGGTCGCGGGTCATGATCTCAACCTTCGCGCCGGTTTCGGCGATTTTTTCAGCCGCCTGAAGGGCCGGATAGTCGCCGGCCTCGTCGTAAATCAGCACGTTCTGGCCGGGTTTGACGTCTCCGGTCAGGATATCCCAGGCGGAAACGACGAGATCGTCGCCCGCGCCCGTCACATCGGTGTGCGGCAGGCCGCCGGTGGCGATGATGACGACATTCGGCTTTTCCGCAAGCACCGCTTCGCCATCGACGAAGCTGTTGAAATGAAAGGTGACGCCGAGCCGCCGACATTCGGCAAACCGCCAGTCGATGATCGAGATCATCTCGCGGCGCCGCTCGCTCTGCGCCGCGAGCCGGACCTGACCACCGGGATCATTGGCGGCCTCGTGCACGGTCACCGCGTGTCCGCGCTCGGCGGCAACGCGCGCGGCCTCCATGCCCGCGGGGCCGGCGCCGACGATCACCACGCGCCGCTTCTTTTCCGCAGGCGCAATGGCGTGCGGCATGGTTTCCTCGCGGCCCGTGGCGGCGTTATGGACACAGAAGGCGAGCCCGCCCTGATAGATCCGGTCGAGACAGTAGTTTGCCCCTACGCAAGGGCGGATGCGCTCTTCCTCGCCGGCGATGATCTTCGCTACGATGTGCGGGTCGGTCATATGCGCGCGGGTCATGCCGACCATGTCGAGCTTGCCGCTGGCAATCGCGTGGCGGGCGGTCGCGACATCCTGGATCTTGGCGGCATGGAAGGTCGGGAAATCCGTCGCCGCGCGGATTTCGCCGGCGAAATCGAGATGCGGGGCGCTGGCCATGCCCTGCACGGGGATAACGTCTGTCAGCCCGGCATCGGTATCGATATGGCCGCGCACGACATTCAGGAAATCGACCAGCCCGCTCTCCTTCAGCCGGCGCGAAATCTCGAGACCGTCTTCGCGGTCGAACCCGCCCTCAAGCTGCTCGTCGCCGGTATAGCGCACGCCGACGATGAATTCCGGGCCGACGCGACTGCGTATTTCGTTCAGCACCTCGAAGGTGAACCGCAGCCGGTTGTCGAGCGAGCCGCCATAGGGCGCATCCAGCTCGTTGGTCAGCGGCGACCAGAACTGGTCCATCAGGTGGCCGTAGGCCTGGATTTCGATACCGTCGAGCCCGGCTGCCTGCATGCGCTCGGCGGCATCGGCATAGTCCCTGATCAGGCGGGCGATATCCCAGTCTTCCGCCTTTTTCGGAAAGGCGCGGTGGGCTGCCTCGCGCTCGTGGCCGGCTGAGACGACCGGCAGCCAGTCGGCCTTGTCCCAGCGGGTGCGGCGGCCGAGATGGGTGAGCTGGATCATCACGGCCGCGCCATGGTCGTGACACTCGTCGGTCAGTTGCCGCATCCAGCCGACCACCTCATCCTTCCAGGCGAGGATATTGTTGAACACCGGCGGGCTGTCGCGCGCCACCGATGCCGAACCGGCGGTCATGGTCAGCGCCACGCCGGCGCGGGCGCGCTCGACGTGATAGGCGCGATACCGCCCCTTCGGCATGCCGTCTTCAGGATAGGCCGGCTCGTGCGAGGAGATCATGATGCGGTTTTTCAGGGTGAGGTGCTTGAGCTGATAGGGCTGCAGCAGCGGATCATTGTTCATGACGGTCTCCTCTGGTTGGAGGAAGTTCGCCATAAATGTACATTACTGTCAAGTTAATCGACGTACACGTCTATTTTCTTGTTTCGTGTCTGCCTTGCGGCTAGTCTGCGGCGCATGGATGCTGAAACGGAAAACACTGCCGGCTGGCGCGGCTCGCGCGCATTGTGGCTCGATGCGGCCCGGCAGGTCTTTGTCGAAACAGGGGTGGATGCGGTCAAGATCCAGCCGCTAGCCGAACGTCTCTCTTTGTCGCGCACCAGCTTCTACTGGTTTTTCAAGGATCGTGCGGCGCTGCTGAACGCGCTTCTGGAGCATTGGGAAGAAACCAATACCGGCGCGCTGATCGACGCCTGCGATGCCTATGCCGAAACCCTGAGCGAGGCCATCCTCAACCTGATCAGCGTGTTCATCGCGGAAACGGATTTCGATCCGCGTCTCGATTTTTCGGTCCGCGGCTGGGCGGCGCAATCCGCCGATGTCATGGCCCGCGTCGCCAGCGCGGACGAGAGGCGGATTGCGGCCATCAAGGCGCTGTTCGTCCGCTTCGGCTTCGCGCCGGAGGAGGCCGATGTGCGGGCGCACGCGGTCTATCTGGTGCAGATCGGCTATATCTCGCTGCAGGTTGCCGAGGATACCGCCACGCGCGTGAACCGCGCCTCGGAATATGTCAGGATCTATACCGGCCGGACGCCGAGCGAGCGCGAACTCGCCCGCTTCCGCGCCCGTCATGAGTGCTGAGCCTGCACGGAGCCGGTCGCTGCCGCTCAGCAGGAACGGAAGTGAATCTGCGGCCGGCCGTGATAGGGAGAGGCGCTGACGGCGGCGGAAACGCGAAAGACGCTTCCGATCATCTCTTCGGTCAACACGGTTTCGGGCGCGCCCGAGGCGACGACGGCGCCATCCTTCAGCACGATGATCCGGTCACAGAACATCGCGGCGAGATGGAGATCGTGCAGGGCAACGATGCTCGTCAGGTCCAGTTGCCGCACGGTGTGCAGGATCTCGATCTGATGGTGGATGTCGAGATGGTTGGTCGGCTCGTCGAGGAACAGAACCCGCGGGCTCTGGGCAAGCGCGCGGGCGATGTGCACGCGTTGCCGCTCGCCGCCCGAAAGCGTCTGCCAGGACTGGTTCTGAAGCGGCTCCATGCCGACGCGACGGAGTGCACCGGATACTGCTTCCTGATCGGCCGAACTCCAGCCGGAAAGTGCCGAGCGATGGGGCGTGCGTCCCAGGCGGACGACGTCGCGGACCGTGACATTGGTATCGGTCGCCGCATTTTGCTGAACGAAGGCCACCTCTCGCGCCAGCAGGCGTCGGGGCACATGGGCTATGTTGCGGCCATGGATCTCGACATGGCCGCGATCCGGCCGTTTCAGGCCGGCAAGGAGCCTCAGCAGCGAGGACTTCCCCGAGCCGTTCGGCCCGATCAGTCCGAGGGTTTCGCCCTCCCGCACGTCAAGGCTGACATTCTTGACGATGACCTTTCGCCGGACGCCCCAGCTTAACTGGTCTGCAACGACGCTCATGTCCGGGGCCTCGCGCGATAGAGGATGATGGCGAAGAACGGTACGCCGACCAGCGCGGTGACAACCCCGATCGGAATGGTCTGCTGCGGCACCAGCACGCGGGAGGCGATGTCGGCGATGACCATGAAGACGGCGCCGAGGATCGCCGAAGCGGGCAGGAGGCGCATATGCACCGGCCCCACGATATAACGCGCGGCATGCGGCACCACGAGCCCGACAAAGCCGATCGCGCCGACCTGGCTGACGATCGTCGCCGTCATCAGCGCCGTGACGCCAAACAGGATCAGCCGCGTGCGGGCCACGGGAATGCCGAGGGCTGCGGCATCCTCGTCACCGAAGGTGAACGCGTCGAGCGTGCGGGCCATCCAGATGCAGATCGCGAGGCAGATGCACAGCACGACGGCCAGCAACTGAAATTCGGGCCAGCGAACGCCGCCGAAACTGCCGAGCAGCCAGAACATCACGTTGCGCGCCTGCTGGGCATTGGCGGAGGTGGTGACGATATAGGCGGTGAGCGCATTGAAGAGCTGCGAGGCCGCGACGCCGGCGAGGATCGTATGGCTCGGGCCGCTGGTCGCGCCATTCGAGAGCAGGGCCACCAGCGCGAAGGCGGCAAAGGCGCCAGCGAAGGCGCCGAGCGACAGCGACACGGCGCCCGCGCCGATGCCCAGCACGATGACGCAGACGGCGCCGGTCGAGGCTCCCGCCGACACGCCCAGCACGAACGGCTCCGCCAGCGCATTGCGCAACAGCGCCTGCAGGATGGCCCCGCAGATCGCCAGACCCGCGCCGCAGAGCGCTGCAACGAGGCTCCGGCTCAGCCGGAGGTTCCAGACCACGCTCTGTTCGATCCTGGGAATATCGGCGGTCGTCAGGCCGAAATGATTGGTGACCGCCAGAAAGACCGATCTCACAGGTATGTTGTAGTCGCCGATCGCGGTCGCCAGGGCGATCACGCCGATCAGGACAATGGCCGAGCCGGCCAGCAGCAGGGCCAGCCTGAGGCCGGCCCGCGTGTCATCCGCGGTGTTCATTTCGAAAGGTCGATCGCCTCGAGCTGTCCGGCGATTTCCTCGGCGCCGTAGAGCGTGCGGATGCTGGGGTTCATGGCCGCCCCGCTCATGACCACGATGCGCCCCTTGCTGACGGCGTCCATCTGGCTCACGGTCGGATCGGTTTGCAGAAATTCGATCTTGTGTTCGGCGGTGTCGAGGTCCCACCGGTTGCGGTCAACCTGCGCGGCGACGATGACGGTGGGGTCGGCCGCCATGATGCCTTCCCAGCTGGAAGTCGGCCACTCCGCCTTGGTGTCGAGCGCGTTGCGACCGCCCAGGAGGTCGGCGATGAAGCCGGAAGGGCCGTTGCCGCCGCCCAGATAGGCGTCGTCGGCGGGCGACGGGCTCGAGAACCAGAACAGAAATGTCAGGTCCTCGTTTTTGGAAAATCGATCGCGCAGCGCCTGTTCGCGCGCCTTGAAGTCGGCGATGAGGGCCTGACCGCGGTCCTCGACATCGAAGATGCGGGCAAGATCGTCGATCTCCTTGTAGAGGAGATCCATGTTCCAGAGCTGGTCGCGGCTTCCATAGGCGTCGCCCGTATCCAGCGTGGTCGAGCAGGCGCTCGGAGAGAGATAGGCGGGAATGCCCAGGCTTTCGAAGTCATCGCGCTTGGCCAGTTTGCTGTCCGGTCCCATCAGGATCGGGAGCATCGCCGCGACGAAATCGGGCTGCTCTGCCAGGACGGACTCCAGCGTGGGGAATTCGACGCTCAACAGCTTGACCTTTGCGTTGGCCTCCGCCAGTTCGGGCAGAACCTCATTGGGCCAGAAGGCGGTGGCCGCCATTCTGTCTTCCAGGCCCAGCAACAGCATGATTTCGGCGCTGTTCTGACCAAGCGCAACGGCATGTTCCGGCGCTTTTTCGAAGACCACGGTTGCACCACAGTTTTCGATCGTGAGCGGGTAGGAGGTGGAAGCGGCCAGCGTCGGCGCAGCCGTCAGTCCAATGATCATGCTGCCAATGATGCCCAGTGTCTTCTGCATATCCATATCGGGTCCCGTTCGCCTGTGTCGTCGGACCGCTCTTTAGAAGTGCCACATCACCAAATCAAGACAGAATTACTCATATTTTATATTTCGCCGCTCTTCGGCCCTTCATCGGGATCAACGATCCGTACGGTCGGAAGCGTCTTTCTCCGAGGGCCTCGTCTCGGCCAGCAGCCGGCCCGGCACGCCGGCGGGGATCTCGCCGGTTTGCAGCCATGAAAGCGCGATCGGCCACAGACTGCCCTTGAAGCGGTCGTGGAAGAAGGCGAAATGGCCGATTGTCTCGACGCCGATGTCGTCGGGATGGAGACGCCAGTGCCGGCGGTGACTGGCGGTGAAATAGGCCAGAAGCCGGTCGATCGCTGCGGGTGTTCCGTGGGGATCGTCGTCGAGGCCGATCGCCAGGATCGGCGCTGTCACGCCTGCGAAGCGCTGGCGCAGTTTCTCGGCCTGGCGCTGGTCGTCGATGATGCGATCCTGCCGCACGGTCTGCTCGAAACGGGCTCTCATCCGGCTCCAGTCGCGCACCACGCCGGCGGGCGTGTCTTCCATCCAGCCAAGACGCTTGGCGGGGAAATAGCCAAAGAGCCCCGTCAGCATCGGCATGACGATATGCCATTTCGCATACATCCGCAGGCGGTGACCGGCCGCATAATCGCGCCAGTGGGCGAATTGCGACCCGACGGTGAGGATGCGTCCGATCCGGTGGTTCGATGGCGCAAGGCCGATCGCAAATCCGCCGATCGAGTGGGCGACAACCTGGATCGGCTGGCCGGGAAATTCCGCCCGGGCATGGCAGAGCGCGCCTTCGAGATCGAGTTCGCCCCAGTCTACCCAGTCGGCGTCGAAGCCGCGCAACGATTTCGGGCGGGATTCGCCGATGCCGCGATAATCATAGGTGATGACGTTGAAACCGTGACCATAAAGGTAATCGGCAAATCGCGCGTAATATCGGCAGCGAACCGATGTCGCTGCCGATATCACCACCACGGGTCTTTCGGCCACGCCATGGCTCCATATGAAGCCGCCGAGCCACATGCCGTCGGGCGCCTGAAGACGCAGCGGCGCGCCCGATCGCGCCTCTCCGGCATGACGCTCCGTCGTTTGGATATCGGCTTGTTCGTCCATGCCTCCGCCCCGGTCAGCATCCCTGCATGCCGGATTTTATATGGTGCGGCTGCTGAGTCGAATGAGTATCTGTTATGAGTGCGTGAGGAACGCTCATCTATCGAGTGCTCCCGATGGCATCAACGCGCCATGCGCTGACCGGCTTCATCGAAGAGATGAACATCCGCGACATCGAAGGTGACGCGGATGGTCGTGCCGGTTTTAAGCGCGTGCTGACCGGCGAGCACGGCCATGACACGCTCGCCGTTGCCGGCCTCTCCGTAGATCACGGTTTCTGTTCCCAATGCCTCGACCAGGGTGATGGCGATTTCGATTCCCGTTTGGTCCTCCGCCGCCAGCCTGATGTGCTGCGGGCGCACGCCGAGCGTTACCCTGCCGCCGGAGGCAGGTCTTGCGCCGGTGATCGCGATATCCAGGGTCTCCTGGTCGAGGAGGCTGATCTTCAGTCCGGCTTCATCGGCATCGACAACGCTTGCCGGCAGGAAATTCATCGCCGGCGAACCGATGAAGCCGGCGACGAACAGGTTGGCCGGGGTGTTGAACAGCTCCAGCGGCGTTCCGATCTGCTCGACCTTGCCGGCGCGCAGCACCACGATCCGGTCCGCAAGCGTCATCGCCTCCACCTGATCATGGGTCACATAGACCATGGTGGTCTTCAGCCGGTCGTGAAGGGCGGAGAGTTCGGCGCGCATGTGGACGCGCAACTCAGCGTCGAGATTGGAGAGCGGCTCGTCGAACAGGAACACGTCCGGGTGGCGCACGATGGCGCGGCCGATCGCGACGCGCTGTCGCTGGCCGCCCGAAAGTGCCTTCGGCTTGCGGTCGAGATAGGATTCCAGCTCCAGCATCTTTGCCGCATCCATTACCCGGGTCTCGATCTCCTGTTTCTTCATGCCGGCGAAACGCAGTGCGAAGCCCATATTCTCGCGCACCGTCATATGCGGGTAGAGCGCATAGGTCTGGAACACCATGGCGATGCCGCGCTTTGCCGGGTCCTCGTCGGTCATGTCCGTTCCGCCGATCGACAGCGAGCCGGATGTGATGTCCTCAAGCCCCGCGATCATCCGTAAGAGGGTCGACTTGCCGCAGCCGGAGGGACCGACGAAGACGACGAACTCGCCGGACCTTATGTCGAGATCGACGCCCTTGATGACCTCGATCGCGCCGAAGGACTTGCGGATTTGGTTGAGGGAAACATCTGCCATGGCAAACCTCAGCTGATCGTGAAGGCGATGGTGTCATCGGCAAAGGCGGCGCAGCGGACCGAAAGCGTCAGCGTCCCGGTCTCATCCCCCGCCTCGATGTAAAGCCCCGCCGTGCCGCCCCGGAAGCTCGTGACCTGTGGCCCGACGATTCGGCCGGGCCCATCGAGCGAAAGCGCGACCGGCTCATCGAAGAACGGCATGATGTTGCCGCACTGGTCGAGCGCGCGCAGGATGACGCGCACGCAGTCCTTGTCCGCAGCCCTCAATTCGGTCGCGTCCGGTGCGATCTCGAGCGTCGTCGGCACGGGGTTGCCGGCAAGCTTCATGGTCCTGACGGGCTTTCCGTCGATATAGCCCGTCAGCGTGCCGTCGAACCATTGGCGGCCCCAGTCCCCGAATTCTTCGGCGGAGACATTGTGGCTGTCGAGAATGACCGGCGGATGAGGGAGGTGCGGGTATGTCGAACGTGCAGGTTCCACCCGCTTGGGCGCGCTGTCGCCGACGGTGAGTTCGATATAGTCGCAATTGGTCAGGATGATCAGTGGCAGCACGCCGCCGATATTGCGCTCGCCGCGCGCCCAGAAGGTGACGGGCTGAAGCACCACCCCGTTCTCGGGTTCGCCCTGCGAGGCATAGGCATAGGCCGCGAATTTCGGCTCGCGATACATGTCCATCACGCCGTGATAGCAGATCCGGTCGCCGGAGCCGAAATCGCTGTGGGTGTTGTAGTCGAACATGCACCATCCCGTGCTGCCCGCGATCGTCGGGTCGCCGGCAACCGCATTCAGCATTTGCAGGTGGCGGGTGACGTGCTCGGCCTGGCGGCTCTCCTGATCGAAGCGCTTGGTGGGATACATGTGGCCGTTATACTCGGTGATCATGTAGGGCACCGTCTTCGAAAGCCCGGTCACCTGCCTCTGGTCGCGGGTGCAGATCCGCGCGTGGTTGCGGCCCGGCTGCTCCTCGTCGCCGAGGACGAAGTCGTTCATCGTATAGACGTCTTCCAGCATCTCGCTGTTTTCGATGCAGCGCACGCCGCCGGTCTGGCGGGTGGCGTCGAGTGCGCGGGCGACCCGGTTGGTCTCGGCGTAGAAATCGTGGTCGTCGGCGGATTCGTTGATGCGCACGCCCCAGATGATGATCGACGGATGGTTCCAGTCGCGGGTGATCATCCGGCGCACATTCTCGACCGATTCCCGTTTCCACGCTTCGCCGCCGATATGCTGCCAGCCCGGGATTTCCTCGAAAACCAGCAGGCCGATCTCGTCGCAACGGTCGAGGAAATATTTCGACTGCGGATAATGCGAGGTCCGGGCGATATTGCAGGCGAGTTCGAATTTAAGGATGTCGGCATCCTTTTCCTGCCCGCGCCTGCCCATGGCATAGCCGAGATGCGGCCAGCTCTGGTGGCGGTTGAGGCCACGCAGTTTCAAAAGCCGGCCATTGAGGCGGAAGCCATCGCTGGCGAAGGAGGCGGTGCGGAAGCCGAAACGGTTGGAAAAATCGTCCGTGCCGGCCTCGGTTTCGAGCGTCACGGTGAGAGTATAGAGCGCCGGGTCATCGATATCCCAAAGCCGGAGGCCTTTCAGATCGGAAAGCGCAAGCCGCGTCTGCCGGCCCGAAACGGAAGCTTCGGTGGCGGCGATCGTTTTGCCCTCGGCGTCGCTCAGCGTCGCGCTGAGCCTGCCGGTGGTCTCGTCGGTCAGGAACACGTCGGCGGTCACGGTCTTGGCGTCGGCGAGCGCGTCGGGCGTTTCGATCTTGACGTTGTCGATCGCGACCGAGGTCGTGATCTTCAGCCAGACATCGCGATAGATGCCGGCAAAGGTCAGATAGTCGATGACATTGCCGAAAGGCGGGATGTCCGGGTTTTCCGAACCGTCGATCTTCACCGTCAGCAGATTGTCGCCGTCCTTCAGATGCGGGCCGATCTCGACCTCGAAGGGGGTATAGCCATCCTTGTGGGCGGCGATTTCCTTGCCGTTGAGGAAAACGACGCTGTCGGCCATCGCCGCGTCGAAGACCAGCGAGACCCGCTTGCCGGCGAAACCGGGCTCGCTGGCGAAAACCTTCTGGTAGGTGAAGGCGCGCTGATAGAGCTTCTCGTTGAGATAGTTGAAGGGCAGTTCGACGGCGGTATGCGGCAGGCGCACGCTTTCGCCATCGCGCAGGGTATTGATCGCCGCATTGTCGAACCCTTCGGAGAACACCCAGCCGGCATTGAAATTCTGAACTTTACGCATGTGTATGACCTATTTGACGGAACCGAGCATGCCCTGGACGAACTGGCGCTGCATGGCGAAGAAGATGAGAAGCGTGGGAAGGGTCGCGAGGATCGTGCCGATCATCACCGTGCCGTAATCGGGATAATAGGCGGAGGCGAGCGAGGAGACGACCAGCGTGATCGTCTTGGTCTCGTTGGATTGCAGCACGATCAGCGGCCACAGATAGTTGTTCCAGTAGAGCATGAACACGATGACGAAGGCCGCCGCATAGGTGGAGCGCATCACCGGGAAATAGATGTGCAGGAAGATCTGCCACTCCTTCAGCCCGTCGACCTTGGCGGCATCACGCAGTTCGGAGGGGAAGGCCTTGGTGGCCTGGCGGAAATAGAAGATCACGAAGGCCCAGGCGATGAAGGGCAGGATGATGGCGATATGGGTGTCGATCAGCCCGGCCTTGGCCGTCATCATGAACAGCGGGATCATGATCGCCGCGAACGGCACCATCAGCGTTAAAAGCACGATGGCATAGACCCGGTCGCGCAGCTTCGAGCGGAATATCTCGAAGCCGTAACCGGCCAACGAGGTCACCGTGAGCGTGAGGAAGGTGCCGAGACCGGCGATCTTGATCGAGTTCCACATGATTAACGGCACGTCGACCTGCGTGACGAAGGCATTGATATTGGTCATCAGCGCGTTGCCGAAGGTGACCTTGCCGACAACGATATCGGCGGTGGTGTTGGTCGCGCCGATCACCATCCAGATGAAGGGGAACACCGAGATGAAGGCGGCGAGCCCGAGCAGGATATAGGTCAGTGAACCGGCGGCGAGGCGGATGAGACGGCGGCTCGTCATGTGCGTTCCCTCGCGGCGTAGAACTGCAGGAAGGAAAGCACCGCGACGATCAGCACGATGACGTAGGAGACCGTGGCCGCGTAACCGAAATTGGGCATGAAGCGGAAGGTCAGGTTATAGATGTAGAGCGACAGCGTCAGCGTCGCGTTCGCCGGCCCGCCCTTGCCCTCGGTCAGGTTGTAGACCTCGTCGAAAAGCTGCAGCGTGCCGATGGTGGAGGTGATCGTGGTGAACAGGATCACCGGCTTCAGCATCGGAATGGTGATGTGCAGGAAGCGCCGCCATGAAGGCACGCCGTCGATGCGGGCGGCCTCGTAGATCGATCTGTCGATATTCTGGAGCGCTGCCAGATAGAAGATCATGTTGTAGCCGGTCCAGCGCCAGGTGATAGCGAGAATGACCAACACCTTGGCCCAGAACGGGTCGGTGAACCATTCGATCGGACTGTCGGCGAGCCCCACCGCCATCAGCGTGCTGTTGATGATGCCGTCGGTGGCGAACATGCTCTTGAACAGGATCGAATAGGCGACCAGCGATGATACGCAGGGCAGGAAGATCGCCGTGCGGAACAGGCCGGAGAATCTGAGCCGCGGATTGTTGAGCGCATTGGCCAGGATCAGCGCCAGCACGATCATGATCGGCACCTGAATGATCAGGAAGGTCAGCGTGTTGGTCAGCGCCTGCCAGAAGATGGCGTCATACCAGAGACGCTCGATATTCCCGAAACCGACGAAATTCATCATCATGCCGCGGCCGGAATAGAACGACAGCACCAGCGAGCGGATGATCGGATAGAACATGAAGGCGGCGACGAGAATGAGGGCCGGCGCCACGAACAGCCAGCCGTTGACGTCGTAAAACCGCTTCAGATTGCCGGGTCTTGCATTAGCCATGGTCGGTCCCAGTTGCCGGCGGGCCGGCTTTCCAACAATCGTGATGGCGAAAGCCGGGGCAGGCGGGGCCGCCCCGGCAAAGCGCCTTTACTGGATCTGGAACTTGGCCTGATCGTTGATCGCCTTCAGCACCTCGTCGACCGGCTTGCCGTCGATCAGCGATTGCAGGTTGGAGGTGACCGCGACATCGAGTTCGTTGGTGAAGATGCCGTAGTCGACCGCCGGAATCTGGTTCAGCCAGTCGGAGAACTTCTGCCAGACCTTCTCGCCGCCGAAGAACGGATCGGCCTCCTGGTAGGCTTCGCCCTCGCGCGCGGCCAGAAGCGAGCCGACCGCGCCGCGCTCGACCAGGATTTTCTGGTAGAATTCGGTGTCCTTGGCGTAGATTTCGTTGAGGAAATCGATCGCCTCGTCCTTCACGTCGGAACTGTCGAGCACGTACCAGCTCGAGCCGCCGAGGTTGGAGGCGTTGCCCGCGCCTTCGACGCCGTCCAGCTTCGGAATCGGTGCGACGCCCCATTTGCCGGACTGGTCTTCCTGCGCCTTGATGGTGCCGGTGATCCATACGCCGGTGATGACCGAGGCGACATTGCCGGAGGTAAAGGCGTTGACATAGTCCGACCAGCCGGTCGCCGGATAGATCAGGCCTTCCTCTGCGATCTTCGCCTGGGTTTCGAGCGCTGCCTTCAGCGCGGCGTTGTCGAGGACATTGAGATCGCCGTTTTCGTCGAAATACCAGCTTCCGGCCGACTGCATCATGATCCGGGTCATGCCGCCGTCATTGAGGTCGAGCGTGGTCATCTTGTGGCCGGTCTTGGCCTCGACTTGCCTGCCGATCTCGATGAACCGGTCCCAGGTGATGTTGTTCATGTCCTCCGGCTTGAAGCCGGCTTCGTCCAGATAGTCGCGGCGATAATACATGCCGGTGACGCCGGTGTCGAAGGGCATGCCGTAGACCTTGCCGTCCACCGTCATGAGCTGCACCTTGTAGGGCGCGAAGGCGGAGTAATCGACAACGCCATCCATGGCCGCAAAGGCACCCGGGAAGGACTGGAGATATTTCTGCGCGCCGTAATCCTCGATCAGCACGATATCCGGCAGCGCATTGGTCGCGCCAGAGGCCAGCGCCGTCTGCAGCTTCTGCTCGACATCGGTCTTGGCGAAGTCGACGACATTGAAGGTCGTGTCAGGGTGAGACTTGGTGTAGATCTCGCCCGCTTCCTTCATGATCGCGACATTGAAATTGGGGTCCCAGCACCAGATGGTGATCTCACCCGCGAAGGCGGCGGTCGCACCGAAGACACATGCTCCCGACAGCGCCACACCCGTGATGCGGCTCAGCACTTTCTGCTTATCCATTGGTTTCCTCCCGTTTGGACAATTGCCCGGCGGCTCTCCCTGCCGCCCCAAAGGAAGCTAACTACAATTCGGAAAACTTGACAATAAAATTTTTAGTAAAAATCAGTAAATAAATTTACCCGACCGGCGGATGACGACAGCTGTCGCGCCAGATCATCTCGCCGGGGATGGTAACGCGCTTGGTGTATTCCCGACCGTTGATGCGCTCGACCAGCAGGTCGACCGTGCATTCGCCGATGGCCTCGCCCGGTATCTTCATGGTGGAAAGCGCGGGGTTGAGAAACTGGGCGACCGGTATGTCGTTGAAGGAGGCGATGGCGATGTCGTCCGGCACCGAAAGCCCTGCTTCGGCCAGTGCCCGCCCGGTTCCAATCGCGATATTGTCATTCGCGGTGAGGATCACATCCGGGCGTTCGGCGCGATCGAGCAGTTCGCGGGCATGCTCGTAACCGACCTCGAGCCGCAGATTCTGCCCGTCATTGCAGTCATTGTTGAGGGCGATCAGGGTGGGGTCGAAGGTGCCGCGCGCCTTCTGCCAGTCCACATAGGCCCGGCAGCGCGCCTCGCTGTAGGGCACATCGCCAAAGCTGATCCTGTCCTCCGCGCCGATAAAGGCGATGCGCCGATAGCCGGCAGCGGCGAGGCCGTCGAGAATTTTCGTGGTCGCCAGCGCGAGGTCGCTGTAAACACAGTCATAGTGCTCGTCCGAAGGTTGGAAATCGGCGAACACCAGATGGTCGCAACACTCTTCGAGAAAGGCGATCTCCGCCGGTCTGTGCTTGCCGATGGCGATGATTCCGGCAACCCCCTGCAGCAGGCTGCCCTCGTTGAAAAGGTCAGCGTGAAACACCTTCACGATCTCGCTCTGGTAATGCTGCGACCGCCGTTCTATGCCCAGCCTCACCCCGATATAATAGGGGTCGATCAGTTCCTCGTCGCGCTCTAGGAAGTGAACCGTGGCGATGCGGGGCATGGCGGCGGTCGGTTGCGGCTGGCGGAACGGCGCGGGCTTGCGGCGATTGCGGTTGCGCGGCGTTGCGTAATCCAGCGCCTCGGCGGTCTCGATGATCGCCTTGCGCTTGGCCTCGCTCACCGAAAGGGTGGGGTCATAGTTCAGCACACGGGAAACAGTGCCTGCCGAAACGCCGACCGCCTTCGCAATTTCACGGATTGTGACCATCATCTCCCCCGAAGCAGCCGGGACCACAATGGTCTGGCAGGTCTAGTAAATTTTTACCGAAACGTGGATGAAGCGCAACCCTTTCCTGAGCGTTTCGGTGCTGGCCTTGTGGAAAGGCCCCAATCTGTTGTCGCCGCGCGGCCGAACAAAACCGGCTTGCGCGGCCAAGGCCTAACCTTTTACCGCACCGGTAGTCATCGAGCCGAAGATCTGCTTGTACATCAAAAGCCCGATCACGGCGGGCGGCAGCGCGCCGATGACCATGACGGCGGAGGCGGTGCCCCAGTTGACTCCGCCGCCGCTGGCGGCGAAGAAGAACGAGGCGCCGACGGTCATCGGCACGGCCTTGCTGGTGGTCAGCATCAGGCCGAACAGGAACTCGTTCCAGGCGGTGATGAAGCCGAAGATGAAGGTCGTCAGCAGCGCGGGGCGGACCACCGGCCATATGACCTTTCGAAGGATCTGCGGCGTCGACGCGCCGTCGACCTTGGCGGCCTCGTCGAGTTCGATCGGCACTTCGGAAATGGCGTTGACGAGGATGACGAGAGCCAGCGGTATGTTGACGATCGTGAGGATAAGCCCGAGGCCGATCCGGGTGTCGAGCAGGCCGAGCCACTGATACATCATGTAGAGCGGGATCGCGAAGATGATCAGCGGCACGGCGCGCAGATTGACGACGACGGGAAACAGGACCTTTCGGCCGACCTCCGACCGGGCAATGGCATAGGCTGCGGGGAAGGTCAGGATCATCGCCAGCACCGTGCCGATCAGCGCCGCCACGGTGCTGTTGAACAGGTAAAGCCAGATGTTGAACCGGGTCGTGTCGGTCAGCACCGAGATATAGTTGGAAAGCGTCGGGCTGTTGATCCAGAGCCCGGCATTGGAACTGATTTCGCGCGCGCTCTTGAACGAGGTGATCAGCGTCACGATCACCGGGAAGTTCATGGCGATCGCGGCAATGGCGAATACGATCCAGCGCAGCGTTTTCATCATGCCCGGCCCTTTCTGCGTCCGCCAAGCGCCGTCAGGGCATAGAGCACGACAAGCGAGGCGATGAACAGGATAACGGAGGCGGCGACGGCCTTGCCGATCGCGCCCTGCTTGAAGAAGGCCTGATAGATGTAGATCGACAGCGATGTCGTGGAACCGCCGGCACCAGCGCCGGTGAGCGCATAGATGTTGTCGAACACCCGGAACCCGTCGATGAAGCGGATGAAGAAGGCGATCGCCAGCGTCGGCATGATCAGCGGAAGCTCGATCCTGGTCAGCATCATCCATCCGCGCGCGCCGTCGAGCGAGGCGGCTTCCCGCACGTCTGTCGGTATCGCGGAATAGGCGGTGTGGAACAGCAGAAACGCGAATGGCGTCCATTGCAGCGTTTCAATGACGACAAGCGTCTTGAAGGCGTTGTCGGCATCCAGAAAGGCCGGACTGTTGCCGAACCACATCCACAGATAATAGGGAACGGGACCGGCAAACTCATGCAGAACCAGCCGGTACATCAGGCCGACCATGGCGGGCGCGACCATCAGCGGCAGCATTAGCGGCGCCATCAGATAGGGCCGCTTGCCCAGAAGCGGATTGAGGAAGATCGCCAAGAACAGGCCGATCAGGCATTCCGCCAGCGCCGTGATGATGCCGAAGCGCAGCGAGAACCACGAGGCCTGCCAGAAATAGCGGTCGTTCAGCACCTCCAGATAGTTTCCTAGCCCGCTGAGTTCCGGGGCGCGGAGATTCTCGAAGGAGACCGACGAGATGGAGTAGACCAGGTTGACGATCGCCGGAAAGCCCAGAAACAGCAGCAGGAATATGACGAGCGGGGACAGAAACAGCCGTCCTTCGCCCGGTTTCACAAGTTGCATGAGGTTAACCGCCGATCTTCATCGTTTATCCGGGAGCCGTCATGGCGGCGGTGATCGCCGCCGCCATGGGGTTTCCTGTTACTGGTTCAGCAGCTTTTCCATTTCCGCCTTGGTGTTGGCGAGCGCCTCGTCGAGGCTCTGCTGGCCGGACCAGTAACCGGTGAATTCGCGCGCCTGCACTTCGTAGATCGACAGCGCGTTGGCCGATGTGCCGCCATCCATCACATAGCCATACTGGCTGGCGAAATTGCCGAGGTCCACCAGATCCGGCCGTTCTTCGGCGATTTTGGCGACCACATCGGGCATCAGCGCCGGCGAGCCGCCGTTTTCGGCGTAGAGCAGGGCGGCGTCTTCCGTGGCAAGCCATTGCAGGAACTTCAGCGCGCCTTCCTTGTTCGCCGCGTTCTTGTTGAGACCGAGGCCGAGACCGTGAATATGGTCGGCGCGACCTTCCGGGCCCGCCGGCGGGGCGACCACGCCGGTGACATCGGCGACGGCCGGGGTCTTTTCGGGATCGGTCAGTTCGGCTGCCGCCGCATTCCACTGCAGCGCGGTTGCCACCTGGCCGGCGGCAAACGCGGCATTGGTTTCGGCATATTCGTAGGACAGAGAATCCTTCGGCGTGGCGCCGGCATCATAGAGCGTCTTGTAGAGTTCGAGACCCTTGCGGTAGCCCTCGGAATCGATGGTGATGTTGCCGTCGCCATCGCGCCAGTCGGCGCCATAGGAACGCGGCAGCGACTGGAACACCATCATGTTGAACAGGAGGTTCTTCATCTGCAGAACGGTGCCGTAGCGCACCGGGCTTGCCCGGTTGATGGACTTGGTGAAGTAGAGCGACGTTGCCGCCCAGTCATCCCAGGTCCATTCGTCGGCGGGCTTCGGTTCCATCGCCTTGCCGAGATATTCCTCGGCGATCTTCGAATATTCGGCCTTGGCGTCGTCATCGCCCAGCAACTCGTCCATCAGGTCGGTGCGGTAATACATGAAGTGCAGCGAAAGGTCGGTCGGCACGCCGTACTGCTTGCCCTCATACTGCATGGTTTCCAGAACCGCCTTGCCGAATACGCTTTCCGCCGCATCGCCAAGGTCGATCGGCTCCATATAGGGGGCGTAGCGGCCGATCGAATAGGTGGCGATCAGGTTGATGTCAAAAGCATCGGAGCCGGCGGCGAGATCGGCCTGAAGCTTGTCGTAAAAGCCGTCGCGGCTGAAGAAGATCAGCTCGACCTTGTCCTCGTCTGAGGCGGTTTCGTTGTAGACCTCGGTCGCGGCGCGCAGGGCAGCCTCTTCCGAGCCGCCCGGCCAGCCGAGCACGGTGACCGTGGCATTGGCGATATTGGGCAGGGCGGTGCCGGCCAGAAGCGCGGCGATCGCCGCCAGTGTGGTTTTCTTCATCATGTCGAGTTCCCTTCTCTTATTGGGTTTCTTCAGTCTTCAGATGATGCACTTGTCTTGATTGTTGCCGCGCGCGAGATCGGCGACGCCGATCAGCCCGGCCTCGGCCCCGCAGCGCGCCGCAACAAGTTCCGGCCTCAACCGGGGCGGCAATGCTGCAAGATGCTGCGAAACACGGGTGAGAAAGCCATCGGCGAGCCCGATGCCGCCGCCGATGACGATGGCGTCGGGATCGAACATCAGCTTGATATCGGCGCAGAGCGTGGCGACCTTGGCGGCCGAGCCGTCGACGATATCGGCGGCCCAGGCCTCGCCATTGGCGGCGGCCTTGAACACCGCCGGCGTGTCTTCTTCGTGGCCCAACCGGGCAGTTTCGGCAGCGACGAACTTGCCGGAGACCCGGTCCTCAAGCGGTGCTGTGCCGCCGGAAGCACTGCGGGTCAGCCCGAAATGCCCGGCAAGTCCGGTCATCAGAGTGCCCTTGCTGACAACGCCGCCGCCGATCCCCGTCGAGATCGTCAGAAACACGATGGAGCCCATCGTCTTGCCGGTCGCCAGATATTCGCCCCAGGCCGCCGCCTGGGCATCGTTGAGCGCGAAGACGGGCGCCCCGAACAGGGCTTCGGCCTTATCCTTCAGGGGGTAGCGGTCCGGAATGTTGAGCGTGGCCCGGTTCAGCGCTTGCCAAACGCCATCCTCCACGAGCCCGGTGGCCGCAATGCCGACCGCGCCATAGCGGCCATGCCAGCCGCAGGTGGCAGCGTGGATGGCTGAAAGCCAGCCGTCGGGCGTGCCGCCGGCCGCCGTGGGCACCCTGGTCCGTTCAAGCACTTTGCGACCGGAGATCAGCGCCGCCATCGACTTTGTGCCGCCGATATCGATGGCCAGAACCGGCCGGTCGTCGGCAGTGCCGTAGGCGTCGGCGAGCGCGTCGCGGAACCAGGCCGTGGTGTGCTCCGTACGGGTGATGGCGGAGCCGACGGTCACCGCAAAGGCCCCGGCGC
>NZ_DEPM01000207.1:21865-22150 GCF_002358775.1 Martelella sp. UBA3392 | reverse complement strand
TTCGCATGAACTGTGCGGGCCAGTCGGCGATGCGGTCGTCAAGCGCGGTAAGCCATGCGCGCGCTTTTTCGTCATCCGCAAGATGGGCGTCAAGGAAGGCGAGGGTCAGCATGGAGACCGCTTCGCGCTGGGCGGGGTGGCCGGGCGTCGGGTCGTTATCGGTCATGCCGCCGAGAAAATGATCGGCCTCATGCAACACGGCGAGATATTTGTCGCCGGCGGGCGCGTGATGAAACGGCTCGGTCTTCCAGTTCCAGTCCTGCCCCTTGGCGCCTCCGTCGAGGG
>NZ_DEPM01000207.1:0-21557 GCF_002358775.1 Martelella sp. UBA3392 | reverse complement strand
CCCCTTGGCGCCTCCGTCGAGGGTGCCGGTCACCGTCAGGACGGCCCCGTCCATCGCCTCCCAGGAGCCCTCGCGCAGGCCCTGCTGGCCGCGGCCCTGGCCGCTCAACAGCACGGCGGCCGCAAATCGCCGATCCCGGAAGCTGCGCGGGCCTTCGCCCGGCATGTCGATTTCCGCGCCGGTGAGCAATTGAGACGTATAGGCGCCGAAGGAATGGCCGGCGATCGCGGCGGGCAGGGGCGTGGACGACGCGCCGATGGTTTTCGCCTGGATCGCCGCCAGATTGTCCATGACGGCGGCGACGATCCGGATCCGCTCCATCCAGTAATGCGGCGTGTGCAGGATCTGGAACATCCGGTCTCTCAGCGGCGGAAAGATGATCCACTTCGAAACTTCCGGCCCGTCGGGCGCAAAGCCGAGTTCGCGCGCCGCAGCCGCAAGCGCGGCCGTGCCATCGGGAAACGTCGGATGGATGACGAGATAGCCATGGCTCGCCAGAAACGTGGAAAGTTCGACATGATCTCCGCCATGGCCCCCGAGGCCGTGGCAGAAAACGACGATGCCCTTCGCCTGCCCTTCAGCGGGATATCGGCAGACGAGCGGCAGGCGCGCATCCCGGTCCTCGATCTCGAAACGGACGGTGCTGACGGCGCTGGCTTCTCCCGGCCAATCCTTTGCATCCATTGTCTTTCCTCACTCTCCCTCAGATCACCCCGGCGCTGCGCAATGCGTCGATCTCGCCCTCCGAAATGCCGATCCCCTGCAGCACGCCTGCAGTGTCGGCGCCGAGTTCGGGCGGCGGCGCATGCGCGGTCACCGCCTCGCCATTGGCGCGGAAACTCATCGAGGGTACGTGGATCGGCCCGTCATGGCCTTCGATCCTGAATTCGGAAAGCAGGCCGCGCGCGGCAATATGCGCCTCCGAAAGGGTTTCGTCGAGACTGCGCACCCTGGCGGCGGGAACATCGACCTTGGCCAGCACGGCCTCCCATTCATCCGCCGTGCGCGTCAGGAAGGTGGCGTTCAGCTCCTCACGCAGGGAAGCCGCGTTTGCCTTGACGGCAGTGGGCGTGTTCCAGCGCGCATCGGCGAGAATGTCGTCGCGGCCGATCGCCTTGCAGAGCCTGATGAACTGCGGAACGTTGTTGGCGGCCAGCATCAGCACGCCGTCCTTCGTCTCGAACGCGCCCGAGGAGGGGCTGGCGCTCCAGGCCTCGTTGCCGCTCTGGGTCGGCATCCATCCGGCGGTCATATGCTGGGTCATCAGCGAGGCCATCAGCATCAGCGCGGTATCGAGCATGGCGACGTCGACCTCGACGGCCTTGCCGGTGCGGCGAACCTCCAGCAGTCCCGCCATGATCGCCTGCGCGGCATTCATGCCGGTTGCGAAATCGATATAGGGCGCGCCGACCTTGGTCGGGCCGTCGCCGGGCTTGCCGGTGGTCAGCATGATGCCGCACATGCCCTGGATGACGTGATCATAGGCGGGTCGTCCGCTCCACGGCCCGTTCTGGCCATAGGCGGAGATCGAGCAATAGACGATATCCGGCTTGATCGCCTTCACGACCTCGAAGCCGAGGCCCAGCCGCTCGGCAACGCCCGGCTTGAAATTTTCCACGAAGACATCGGCGCTCGCGATCAGCCTCTTCGCGATCTCGAGCCCCTTCGGATTCTTAAGATCGAGCGTAACGGATTTTTTGTCGGCGTTCTGGGTCAGGTAGCTTGAGGCCATGCGCCGTTCGGTCAGCTTCGGCAGCAGCCCGCCGATGCGGGTCCAGTCGCCCTCGCCGGGCTTTTCGATCTTGATGACTTCCGCGCCCATCAGGGCCAATTGATAGGTGGCATAGGGGCCGGCCAGAACCTGGCTCAAATCGATCACCCTGACGCCCTTGAGTGGCTGAAACATAGCGGCTTTCCGGTCTTGGGAGAGGAGCGCCGCACGTTTCTGCGCGACGCGATTTCTTTTGGCGGGCGGCTGTTACTGCGCCGCCTTCTTGGCCTCTTCGATGATCTGCCTGTTCTTGTCGTAGGAAGACCGTATTTCGTTATAGGACTCATCGACACCCAGGAACTTGATCGGGATATCGGCCGCAGCGGTGATCTTCTTGAAGTTTTCGTCGGTCTCGGCAACCGCGAGCGCTTCGGCGAGGCGGTCGAGAATTGCGCGGGGCGTTCCTTTGGGCAGGAACAGCGTGGTGCGCGAATCCATCGCCATCGGATAGCCTTCCTCCTCGATGGTCGGAACGTCCGGCGCGGATGGATGGCGGAAGGTCGTCAGGGCCGAAATCGTCTTCAGCTCCTCCGGGTAACGATAGTGAATGCCGCCGGAAAACGCCGCCGCCACCTGGTTGCCGAGCAGCGCATTGATCATTTCGCTGCCGCTCTGCAGCGGAACGATATTAACGTCGATATCATTCTGCTTGCTCAGCGCCTGAATGTAGAGCCGCGCTTCGGGGCTCAACGCGCCAAAGCTGGAGCCGGGATTTTCCTTGGCCCATGCCAGATATTCGGTGAGGTTGTCGTACGGGCTGTCCTTGCGGGCGGCCATGCCGACCTGGAAGGCGGTAATCATGCCGGCATATTCGAAATCGTCCGCGGTGAAATCGATGCCGTCCATGATGAAGGGCGAGGTATTGACCACCGAGTTCGACTGGAACAGCATGGTGTAGCCGTCGGGCTTGGCCTTTGTCAGCTCACGCGCGGCGACAGCGCCGCCGGCGCCCGGTTTGTTGACGATATTGACCGGCTGGCCGAGTTGGTCGGACATCACCTGCGCGGCCGCGCGAGCAACCAGGTCGGTCTGGCCGCCGGCGCCGTAGCCGACCATCATGGTGATCGGCCGATCGGGATAGGCGTCTTCGGCAAAGACCACGCCCGAGAGACTGGCAAGGCTCAGGGCCGCACCGCTGAGAAGGCCGAAAAGCCCTCGTTTGGTCATCGTTTTCATCGCTCATCCTCCCTTTTGATTGCGAGAAACTCCGTGTCGTCATGATCTTCAGCACCCGTGAAATCATGCGCGTCATGCCTGCCGACCGATGCCGCCAGCCTGCTGCCATGGCCGATCCACCAGGCAACCACCACGGTCAGCACCAGAAAGACGAGCGCGATCGGGTGATGCAGCAGATTGAGCGCGTTGTGATCGAGCAATTGCAGCGACTGGCGGAAGCTCAGCTCCAGATTGGGGCCGATGACGAAGCCGATCAGAAAGGTGACGAAGGAAAAATCGAGCTTGCGTGCGAAGAAACCGACAACCGCGAAGGCGAGCATCACATAGATGGAGAAGATGCTGCCGGTTTCCATATAGGCGCCGACGCTGCACAGAAGCAGCACGCCCGGAATGATCAGCCGCATCGGCGCCTTGATGATCTGGGCGAACACGCGCTGGCCGAGATAGCCGATCGCCAGCATGATCACACTGGCGCACAGCATCGCGGCATAGACATCGGCGACGAGGCGCGGCTGTTGTTTGAACATCAGTGGGCCGGGCGTCAGCCCGTGCAGGATGAAGGCGGCGATCAGGATCGCGGCGATGACGCTGCCGGGTATGCCGAGCGCGAACAGCGGGATCAGGCTTGCGGGCACGACGGCGTTGTCCGCGCTTTCGGCGGCCGCCACGCCCTCGATCATGCCCGTGCCGAATTTCTCCGGCGTCTTGGAGGCCTTGCGGGTTGCGCCATAAGACATGAAAGAGCCGACGCTGGCGCCAAGACCCGGCAGGATGCCGACGACCGAGCCGATCAGCGTGCCGCGTGCGATCGCGGGAAAGCAGCGGCGCCATTCCGACCACAGGATCACGCGGTCCTCGCGCCTGTCGCTGTCGCGGATCTGGCCGGTCGCGGAATCGAGCGCCTTGAGATTGCCCGCCTGCACCACCATTTCGGCAACCGCCAGCATGCCGATCGCCATCGGCACCAGCTTGATGCCGTCATCGAGCTCCAGCAGACCGAAGCTCATGCGCGGCACGAAGGTCTCGGTCTCGAACCCGATCGTTGCGAAGAAAATGCCGAGCGCGCCGGCAATCAGCCCCTTGGTCATCGAGGTGCCGGAAAGCCCGCCGATGAAGGTGAGCGAGAACAGCAGGATCGCGCAGAGTTCCACCGGACCGATCAGAAGCGCATAGCGCGCCAGCGGCGCGGCCAGCAGGATCAGGATGATGGTCGAGAGGAAATCGCCGATCACCGAGGCGAACAGCCCCATTTTCAGCGCCTTCTGCGCCTTGCCCTGGCGCGCCAGCGGATAGCCGTCAAGCGCGGTCGGCGCCGAGGACGGCTCGCCCGGCGTGTTGAGCAGGATGGCGGAGACCGCGCTGCCCGCGCCGCTGCCCTTGGCGATGCCGATCAGCATGCCGATGGCCGCCGGCGGCGTGAGATAGAAGGTCAGCGGAATGGCGACCGCCACGCCGGTGCCCTTGCCGAGCCCCGGCAGCGCGCCGACGACGTAGCCGATGAACACGCCGAGCGCGACCCATATAAGCGTGGCCGGGTGCAGGACATCCTGAAAACCGAGAAGAATATGGCTCATAGAATGCCCGTCCCAAGCAGCTTGTAAAACAGCAGCCAGACCGCCATCAGCAGCCCGGCGGTCATGCCGATGATCACCAGCGGCCGCCGCTCGCCCAGAAGCAGCAGGCTTGCCGCCACCAGGAATATGCCGCCGGCAAGCGGGGCGAGAAGCAGGTAGAGCGCGATCGAGATCAGGAACACCGCGCCGATCCTGACCAGCGCCAGCATTTCGCCGCGCGTGATCGTCGGCTCGGCATCCTCCGGCGTGGGTTTGGCGCGCAGATTGGAAAACGCCAGAAAGGCCGACAGCGCGACCACGACGATCATCATCATGTTCGGCACGAGGCGGGGCGACATCATGCCCTCAGGCCCCTCGCCGATCCCTTTCGGAATGATGAAAACAAGCGCAAGCAGGCCCAGAAGAGCCAGAACAACGCCGGAAACGATATTGGCGCGTCTCAATTTTTCCTCCCGATCGGTGACGCGTCGGCGACAAACGCCTGCCGTCACTCTCCTCGGTTGCACTATCGCCGATCCAGCGAAAAGAAATAGTCGAAACTTCCTTCAATATGATAAGTTGTGTTTATGGCTAAGGCTTCGAACCGTATCGACGGACTCCGTCTCAGACACCTGCGCGTCCTTGAACTGATCGACGAGCATCGCTCCCTGCGCGCCGTCGGGCAGGTCCTCAACCGGACCCAGCCCGCCGTTTCGCAAATGGTGAAGGATCTGGAATATGCCTTCGGCGTCGAGCTGGTGGCGCGCTCGGTGCGCGGCGTCGGGCTGACGCCCGCCGGTCATGTCGCGCTGGAGCGGGCCCGTTCGGGGCTCTCCTCGCTTGACCAACTTGCGGCCGAGTTGAAGATCAGCCCGTCGCCGATCCTCAGGATCGGCACCAATCCGGCGCTGATCTTCAACCTGCTGCCCGCGACCCTCAGAATTCTCGACGCCGGAAACAATGCGGTCCGCTACCGCGTCTCGGCCGGCGTGGTCGGCGATATACTGCGCGAGCTCTGGGACGGCCGGATCGACTGTTATGTCGGGCGGATCGACTGGAACCATATTCCCAAAACCGTGATGCCGTCGCTGCGCCACGATCCGCTGACGCACACCGACCTCGTGCTGGCCTGTTCGAAGAACCATCCTCTTGCGGGACGTTCCGATATCGACATTGCCGAACTGGCCGACTGGCCCTGGTTGCTGCCGCCGGCGGAAAGCAATAACCGCATCGCGCTCGAAACGGAACTGCGCAACCATGGCGTGATTCTTCCCCAGCCGATGCTGGAACTCAACGCCGGCCCTGGTTCGCTGCTCACGCTGACCCATGAAATGCAGGTGTTGACGCTCACGCCCCGCTTCATGCTCGAAAGCCGGCTCGCCGTCGGCGAGGTCGTTGCGCTCAATATTCCCGGTTTCGCGCTGCCCGAGATCCAGGTGGGGTTTGTCACGCTGGCCGAGTACGAGACAATGGCCTCCGTCAGGAACTTCCGCCAGGCCCTGCGCCAGGCCGCCGAGGCGCTGACGGGCGAGTATGGCCGGCCATGCCAACTCGCCAATAGCGACCCGCTTTAATCTGGTTTAAAGCCCGACCCTGCCTGTCTCCCCATAATCGCAAACGTCTGGCGCGGCCCGCATTATTCGTCTACAAGGTCACGTTTCCCGTATATTGATTTCTTCTAAAGTGGCGAATGGAACTGCTTGCCGAACTGCGAAACAATACCAGCGACCTGCATCAGCGCCTCGATCGCGCGGTCAGCCGCACGCCATTCGCCTCGCCCGAAGGCTATCAGCGTTTCCTGCTGATGCATGCCCGCGTGCTGCCGCAAGTCGAGCGCTGGCTTTCCGCCCAGCCGCTCTATGCGACGCTTCCCGGCGACAGGCTGCGCACGGCGGCGCTCGCGCGCGATCTTGAGGCGCTCGCGCTTTCAATGCCGGCAGGCGCTTGCGTTGCGGGCAACAGCAGCTCGGTCGCGGGTCTGGCCTATGTGCTGGAAGGCTCGCGGCTTGGCGCGCGTTATCTGCTCGGCCAGTTGGCGAAGGCCGGCGCGCCCTATCCCGTCGCCTTCCTGCGCTATGGCGAGGGCGAGGATCACTGGACATCTTTCCGGGCCTGGCTCGCCGCCCAGCCTGCCAACCAAAGCGCCGTCGCAACGGCCGTGACGTCAGCCAGGGCGCTTTTCGATGCCTATCTGGAGGCCGTTTGCCATCTTGAAGGAGCACAGGCGCAATGAACGACCGGGTCGATCTGACCAATTGCGATCGCGAGCCGATCCATCTTCTCGGTCGCGTGCAGGCATTCGGCTTTCTGGTCGCCGTCGCGCCCGACTGGACGATCTCGCATGTCTCCGAAAACATCGGCAATTTTCTCGACGTTGCGGCAGCGTCGCTGCTTGGCCGGCAGGCGGAGGCACTGCTTCCGGCGGATACGATCCATACCATTCGCAACGGGCTGCAATTCCTCAATCCGAACCGCGGCGTCGAGGTGATCTACGACCTCGGCATCGCCGGGTCCGCGAACCGGTTCGATGCTTCGGTGCACAGGTTCAACGACACCATCATCATCGAGTTCGAGCCCGCCACGGCGGTGGAGGGTGCGGCCACCGACATGGCCAATGTGCGCAACGCCATCGACCGCATGGCCGAGCTTCCGTCCTTTGCCGCGGTCTACAGCCACACCGTCCGCTTCGTGAAGCTGATCACCGGCTTCGACAGGGTGATGCTCTACAAGTTCGGCGCGGACGATACCGGCGAAGTGGTGGCGGAGGCCAGGAAGCACGATCTCGAACCGTTCCTGAA
This sequence comes from Martelella sp. UBA3392, assembly GCF_002358775.1. Classification (NCBI taxonomy): domain Bacteria; kingdom Pseudomonadati; phylum Pseudomonadota; class Alphaproteobacteria; order Hyphomicrobiales; family Aurantimonadaceae; genus Martelella; species Martelella sp. UBA3392. Next base: position 14,259 of record NZ_DEPM01000207.1, on the reverse strand, counting down.
CCTGCGCTATCCGGCCACCGACATTCCAAAACAGGCGCGCGCGCTCTATGTCGAAAACCCGATCCGGCTGATCGGTTCCGTTGCGGACGAAGGATCACCGATCCTTGCCCTTGACGGCGAGGTGCTGGACCTTTCGGGAAGCCGGCTCAGAAGCGTGTCGACCATCCATCTCGAATATCTGCGCAACATGAATGTCGGCGCCTCGATGTCGATCTCGGTGATCGTCAACGGCGCGCTGTGGGGGCTGATTGCCTGCCACCACGGCAAGACGCATGTTCCCTCGATGCGCCTTCGAAACGCCGCGCTGCTGTTCGGCCACATGCTGTCTCTGATCCTGCAGACGCGGCTTTCAGCCGACGAGCGCGCCAATGACGAGGTGGTGCACCGGCTGACGACGCATATTTCCCGCACGCTTTCGAAGGACGCCACCACGCCGGAACTGCTGCATTCTTCCGCCGAATCCTTCGCCGACATTCTCAAGGCGGATGGCTATGCCGTGGTGCAGGAGAACAAGGTCGTGGTTGGCGGCGACGCGCCGGCGGCGACGGATATCCTGGCGCTCTGCGACCATCTGAACGCGCTGCCCGGCAACGCCGTCTACGCCAATCACGAGATCGGCACATTCATGCCGGACGCGGAGCGCCTTGTCGCAAAGGCGGCCGGCGTGCTGTCGATCCCGATCTCGCGCTCGCCGCGCGACTATCTGCTGTTCTTCCGGGCCGAACTGGTGCAGCAGGTCAACTGGGCCGGCAATCCGGAAAAGCCGGTGAGCTATGGCCCGAACGGCGCCAGGCTGACGCCGCGCAAGAGTTTCGAGACCTGGCAAACGACGGTGCGCGGCCAGAGCGCGCCCTGGTCCGCAGCCGATATCCGCGCCGCCTCGCAATTGCGGATCATGCTGCTGGAAGTCGTGCTGCGGCTGACGGAAGAGGCCGGGCGCGAACGCAAGCTTGCCAATGAGAAGCAGGAGCTGCTGATCGCCGAGCTCAACCACCGGGTCCGCAACATTCTGGGCCTGGTGCGCGGCCTGATATCGCAGACCAGCGTTGGTGCGATCTCCACCACCGAACTGGTCGCCAAGCTCGATGGCCGGGTGCAGACGCTGGCCCGCGCCCACGACCAGATCACGCGCCACCACTGGGCACCGGCCGCGCTCACGGAACTGATCGAGGCGGAGGCGGAGAGCTACCTCCTCGACAGGAAGACGCGGCTGGAAACCACCGGCCCCAACGTGCTTCTGACGTCGAAAGCCTATACCTCGATGGCGCTGGTGATCCACGAGATGATGACCAACTCCGCCAAATACGGCGCGCTGTCATCGGCGCGCGGCACGGTCAGGATCGACTGGAGCCTCGGCCCGGACGAAAGCCTCCAGATCGACTGGCGCGAGACCGGTGGTCCGCCGGTGAAAGCGCCAAAACGCCGGGGCTTCGGTTCAACCATCATAGAGCGCACCATACCGTTCGAGCTATCCGGCCGGGCCGATATTTCCTATCGTCTGGAAGGCGTGACGGCCGCGTTCTGGCTGCCGGCCGAACATGTGGTCGCCGAGGAGCCGGAACCGGCGCCCGCAGCTGTTAAACAGGTCTCCGCGCCGCGCGCCTTCACGCCGCCGAAATCGGTGCTGGTGGTCGAGGACAATCTGATGATTGCCCTGGATGCCGAGATGATCTTCGAAAGGCTCGGCAGTCTGGAGACCGTTATCGCGCCGACGGTGGAAGCCGCGATCGGCATGCTCGACCGGCGTGACAGCCCCTTCGACTTCGGCCTTCTCGACATCAATCTCGGCAACGAGACCAGCTTCGAGGTGGCGCGGCGGCTGAAGCGGGATGGCGTGTCCTTCGTGTTCGCTTCCGGCTATGGCGACAGCCTGACGCTTCCCGAAGACCTCGAGGATATCCGCATCCTGTCCAAGCCCTATGACAAGGACATGATCAGGGGGCTGTTCGGTTAATCGAGACCGGGAATGCCTCAGCGTTTCAGGCGCTTTTGAAGAACGGCTTCCAGTTCCGCCACCGCATCCTCATCCAGCCGGCCGATACTGCGCGACAGATGGTTGGCGAAGGCGGTGTGGGTGGAGGGCAGGCCGATCGTGTCGATCACGACGCGCGGATCGGACTGGTCGGCGATTTCGAAAAACGCCTCGGCATCGTCCCAGATGATGTGGAAATAGCCGGCCACCCGCTGCAGGAAATCGAAGCTCGGCTTGCCGCGCCGACCGTGTTCGAGCGCCGACAGATAGGCAGGCGAGACGCCGATTGCCTCGGCCATCTGCTTTTGCGTGACGCCGCGTTTCGCCCGCAATGCGCGCACGGCATCGCCGAAGGGGGTCATGCCGCTCCTCCCTTCCGGCGCGCAAGGCGGACATAGAGCGCGCCTTCGCCGCCATGGTGTCGGGCGGCGGTCTCATAGGAGGAAATCAGGGGGCGGAAATCCGGCAGAGAGAACCACAGCGGCACGGTGCGCTTCAGCACGCCGTCGCTTCCAAGCGAGGCCCCCTTGCCGGTGATCACCAGGATATGGCGATGGCCGCGTTCATGGGCGCGGCGCAGAAAGGAAAGAAGCAGCGCATGGGCCTCGTCCTGAAACAGGCCGTGAAGATCGATGCGGGCATCGATGCCGATGCGCCCGCTGGCGAGCTTTCTTTTCACCGGCCGCTCCAGCGGATGGTGGCGCGGTTCCTTTGGCTGCCGGAGCGCGAGCGGCGAGACGCCGGCGCGCGGCGGCTCGGCCTTCATGGGCGCGGGCGTCTTCGGGGCCATCATCTCGGCGAAACTCTCGGCGGCCGTCTCGGGCCTTTCCGCCTTGCGGCCGGGAAGCGGCCGCGCCGTGCGGGCCACCTTGTTCCACAATTCGCGTTCCTCGGACGAGAGCTTGCGCCGGCTCATCAGTCGAACTCCCGTCAGGCGGCAGATGCCGCCGGATCAATCGCCTATTCGGAGGCCGTGGCGATCAGCTTCCAGTTCGGATCGCGCGCCTTGGTGTCGCGGGCGAAGGTCCAGAGATCCCGGATTTCCGCGATTTCCTCGGGGTCGCCGTCGACGACCTCGCCATCCTTGCCATAGGTGGCCGAGATCATCTGGCTGACGATACGGAGCGTGATCCGGGCTTCGGTCTTTTCGACCTCGGCCTCGGTAATCTCAGCCTTTTCGATGCCGACGAAATTCGCCCTGACGGTCTCGCCCTTGGCCTCGCGCTCGCTGATGGCGGCGTTGAAGCCGTCATAGACCTCCTTCGAAAGGAGGTTCTTGAGGCTGCGGCGATCGCCTTCGGCAAAGGCCATCACGATCATTTCATAGGCCGAGCGCGCGCCCTTGAGGAAGGCGTCGGGATCGAATTGCGGATCGGCCGCGGCAATCGCCTGGAGGCCGGAATTGACGTCGCTTCCCGCCGGCGCGATCTTGTCGATCGCGGCCTTGCGGGCGGCTTCCTGTTCCTTCTCGACGCCCGGCAGCGTGATCACCTTGCCCTCGCCGCGCCCCGGCTCCAGCGCATCGGTGCGCGAACGCACCGGCGTCTGCTCGTAACGCGGCTTTTCATTGCCGGTGCGCCGACCGAGAACGTTGCGGAGCTGGAAGAAAATCACCACAGCCGCAATCAGGAAGAAGAGGGTGATCAGATCGCTTGTGCCCATTTCGTTGTACCCGCCGCTTTCCTTGTTGTTTTCCTATCCCCATATAGACTTCACAGGGCCATGATTCAAATGTAACACATCGGATTATCAAGCGCATTTCCCATGGGCCGCGAAAACGGAAAGAAAGCCAGAAAAAACAAGCTGGAAAAGACAAGCCAGACAGGAAAACGACTTGCCGCTTCTTATTGCCATCATTCTCTACCCGTTCGTTGAAATCGCGGGCTTCATCATCGTCGGTCGCGCGATCGGCCTGTTTCCGACGCTCGGCCTGATCATGCTGACCGCCGTGATCGGCGCGATCCTGCTGCGCATCCAGGGCTTCAGCGTCTTGCAGAGGCTCAACCAGGATGTCCGCGACGGCGGCAATCCGGGCCGCGATCTCGTGCATGGCGGCATGATCGTGCTGGCGGGCATCCTGCTGCTGCTGCCCGGTTTCGTCAGCGATCTCTGCGGCTTCCTGCTGTTTGTCCCGCCGCTTCGCGATTTCGTGTGGAAGCGGATGAGCCGCAATATGGTGGTGGTTTCTCAGCGCTCTGCCGGGTTCAGCTACACGACGCGCGAGCCGCCGCGCCGCGAAGGCCCGCGCGAGGGGCCGAAAGTGGTCGATCTCGATGCAGACGATTTCTCTCACGACCCGGACCCGAATTCGCCCTGGGCGGGCAAGGGCAAGCCCGACGACGATGATAAGCCGAAATAGGCCGCAATGCGGACCTTCAAGGCCCTAACGCCGGGGCGAAAGGGTTGTACCTCCGCCGACTAGATGCTAACTCGCATTCAACGAAATCACTCGAAAGGACGCGCAATGGCCGAGGAAAACGGGGCGGCGGAAAAGAAGTCGAGCCCATCGCTGAGCATTCTCACCCAGTACATCAAGGATCTTTCCTTTGAAAATCCGGGAGCTCCCGCCTCGCTGCAGAAGCGCGACGCCCAGCCTGCGATCAACATTTCCGTAAACGTCAACGCCAACCCGCTCGGCGACGACAATTACGACGTGCTGCTGTCGCTGAAGGCGGAAGCCAAGTCGAACGACAAGCCGATGTTCCTGTGCGAACTGGTCTATGGCGGCGTATTCCGCGTGGCCGGCTTCCCGAAGGAGCATGTGCTGCCGATGCTGTTCATCGAATGCCCACGCCTGCTGTTCCCCTTCGCCCGTCAGATCGTCGCCGACGCCACGCGCAATGGCGGCTTCCCGCCGCTGCTCGTCGACCCGATCGACTTCGCGCAGATGTTCCAAAAGCGCATGGCAGAGGAACAGGCCCGCGCCAAGGTACAGCAGCCTGCCAACTGATCGGCGGAGCATTTCCTGAATTGAAGAAACCCGATCGCGAGATCGGGTTTTTTGTTGGGTACGATCCTCAGCCGCCATTGCCGCCAGCGTCACATCGGCGTGGTTACGACGACCAGCCCGAGACCGATTTCACGGTCATGTATTCCTCCAGCCCCCAGATACCGCCCTCGCGCGCGCCGCCCGAGTGACCGACGCCGCCGAAGGGCGAGCCGGCGCCGCGCGGCTGGCCGTTCATCTCCACCATGCCGGAGCGCAGCCTGCGCGCCAGCCGGTTGCGCCGCGCGCCATCGCCGCTCTGGACATAATTGGTGAGGCCATAGCGCGTGTCGTTGGCGATCGCCACCGCCTCTTCCTCATCGGCAAACGGAATGATGCTGAGGACGGGGCCGAAAATCTCCTCGCGCGCGATGGTCATTTCGTTGTCGACATCGGCGAACACCGTCGGCTGGACGAAATAGCCCCGGTTGAAGCCGGCCGGCAGGCCGGTCCCGCCCGCGACCAGCCGCGCGCCTTCGCGAATGCCGGTCTCGATCAGGTCCTGGATCTTGTCGAACTGCCCCTTGGAAATGACCGGTCCCATATGCGCGCCCTCGGCCGATGACGGGCCGACCGCAATCGCGTTGGCCGCCGCGCGCGCCTTGTCCACGGCGGTCTCGTAGACCGAACGCTCGACCAGCATCCTGGTCGGGGCGTTGCAGTTCTGGCCGCTGTTGATGAAGCATTGGCGCACGCCGCGCGCGACGGCATCCTCGTCCGCATCGGCGAAGATGAGGTTGGCGCCCTTGCCGCCCAGTTCCAACGCGACGCGTTTGAAACTGTCGGCCGCGCCGCGCATGATGCTGGCGCCGGCGCGAGTCGACCCGGTAAAGCTGATCATGGCGACATCGGGATGTTCGACAAGCCGCGCGCCCGCGGTCGCGCCGTCGCCCTGAACAAGGTTGAAGACGCCGGCGGGCGCGCCGGCCTCGTGAATGATCTCGGCCAGCAGGTTGGATGACAGCGGCGCGAGCTCCGATGGCTTCAGCACCATGGTGCAGCCGGCGAGAAGCGCCGGTATGACTTTCAGCGCGACCTGGCTCATCGGCCAGTTCCACGGGGTGATCAGGCCGACGACGCCGATCGGCTGCATCAGGATGCGGTCATTCGGCGCATGCGGCCCGAGTGGCCTTACGAAATCGAAATGCTCCATGGCGGTGAGAAAACTGGTCATGTGGCGCAGGCCGGCCGCCGCCTGTCGGGTGCGGGCAAGCTCGATCGGCGCACCCATTTCCTGAGAGATGACGCGCGCCATCTCTTCGACGCGGCCGGCATAGATGTCGTGGATGCGCCTGACGAGCGCAATCCGATCGGCCGGATCGCTTTCCGCCCACGCCGGCAAGGCGCGTTTGGCGGCCGCCACCGCGGCATCGACCTCGGCTTTTCCGGCGAGCGCGACCGTGCCGAAGGGCTGTTCGGTGGTGGCGTCGATCAGCGTATGGCTCGCTGTCGAAGCGGATGGCGTCCAGCGACCATCGATATAGAAATTGCTGAGTTCAAGCATGGCTTGTTTCCCTTCCTTTGGCGCGGTCATACCGGATCTTCCAGCGCCAGTTCCGGTACGGGTTTGGCGTCGAAGAAATGGATCGAATCGACCTGAAGATGGATGGTATCGCCCGGCTCCGCATCCGTGCGCCCGCGGACCAGGATGCGGATCACCTGATCGGCGAGGCGGGCCGTGATCTGGGTTTCGGAGCCCGTCGGTTCGACAATCGTGACGATCGCCGGCCAGCCGCTTTCGGCAAGCACGAAATGCTCGGGCCGGACGCCGACGGTGACGCGCTGCCGCCCCTTCGGATCGGCGGCTGGCAACGGCAATATCCGGCCGTCGGCAAGCCTGAGCCCGTTCCCGGCGACGATATCGCCCTGCAGGAAGTTCATCGGCGGCGAGCCGATGAAGGCCGCGACGAACAGGCTGGCCGGCTTGTCGTAAAGCTCCAGCGGCGGGCCTTCCTGCTCGATCACGCCGCCGTTCAGAACCACCACCCGATCGGCAAGCGTCATCGCCTCGATCTGATCATGGGTCACATAGATGGTCGTGGTCTTCAGCCGCTGATGCAGCTCCTTGATCTCGGAGCGCATCTGCACCCTGAGCTTGGCATCGAGATTGGAGAGCGGCTCGTCGAACAGGAAGACATTGGGATCGCGCACGATCGCGCGGCCCATGGCGACGCGCTGGCGCTGGCCGCCGGACAATTGCCGCGGCTTGCGCTCAAGCAGCGGCTCGAGCCCGAGAATGCGCGCGGCATCGCCGACGCGCCGCTCGATCTCCGCTTTCGGCACCCGCCGCTGTTTCAGCGCGAAGCCCATATTGTCGCGGACATTCTTGTGCGGATAGAGCGCGTAGTTCTGGAACACCATGGCGATGTCGCGATCCTTCGGCGCGACATGGTTGACCACGCGGTCGCCGATCACGATGTCGCCGCCGGTAATGCCTTCAAGGCCGGCGATCATTCTGAGAAGGGTCGATTTTCCGCACCCGGAAGGACCGACCAGCGCGACGAATTCGCCATCCTCGATATCGATCGAGACGCCGTGCAGCACCTCGACGGCACCGTAGGACTTGCGCACATTGCGGATTTGAACCGTACCCATTCCAAAACTCCTCCCTTTGCCGCCCCTTCCGGCACGGCTGATTTATGGCGCGGAAGCGCGGCGGCCTTCGGCCCGCCGGTTCGCACCCTTGGCCGGCGCAGCCTCGATCAGGTCGATCAGGAAATCGCCGGTGTTCTTTTCGTGCTGGTTCACCAGCGCGGCCGCGGCGGCGAAATCGCCCTCGCGCAGCCGGTCGCGGATGGCCATATGCTCTTTCAGGGCATCGGCGAGACGGCCCGGCTGCGGCGGAATGCCGTGGCGCTGCGCCGACATCAGGCCATGCATGTTTTCAAGCAGCCTGCGGCACCAGGGCGATTCCGGGTTGTCGCAGAGCAGCAGGTGGAACTCGTAGTTCTTGGCCCCGAACAGGTCGAAGTCCTCGGCTTCCAGCGCCGCGGCCGAGATCGCGATGTTCTCGTCGATCTTCGCCAGCCGCTCGGCATCGAAATTCCGGGCGCCAAGCTCCACCGCGAGCCCGCAGATCAGGCCGCGCAAGGCGCTGATCTCACGGATCTGCTCGGCGCGCAGGCCCTGCACCACGGCGCCGATATGGTTCTGCACCTCCAGCCAGCCGTCGGAGGCGAGGCTGCGGATCGCCTCGCGGATCGGCGTCTCGCTGATGCCGAGCGCAAGCGACACTTCCCGCGTGGTGATCCTGTCGCCCGGCCCGACCGTTCCGGAAAGCACCATCTCCTGGATATGCTGCCGGGCATGTTCGGCCTTGGTCATGTAGGTCTTGGGGTGGTCCATGGTTTCCGTCCAGTTCCGGTTTTGAGGCTCCGGCGCAATTATCCCTTGGTCGCGCCGTCCGCCAAGCCCTTGATCAACCACTTCTGCACCAGAAGGGCGAAGATCACCACCGGAACGACGGTGATCGTGCCGACGGCGGTGAGCGCGCCCCAGTTCGCGCCGTTGACCGTGTCGCCCGCAATGCCGGCGATCGCCACCGGTATGGTCGAGGCGTTACGGTTGGTGAGCACGAGCGCGAACAGCAGTTCCTCCCAGGCAAGGATCATGCTGAAGATCAGGGTCGACAGCAGGCCGGGCAGCGAGATCGGCAGGATGATCTTGAAGAAGGCGCCATAGCGCGAGCATCCGTCGATCATGGCGGATTCCTCAAGCTCCTTCGGCAGCGACAGAAAGAAGCTGCGCATCAGCCACATCACATAGGGGATCAGGAAGGTGCTGTAGGCGAGGATCAGGGTGATATGCTTGTCGGTCAGGCCGAACTTGCGCGCGACAAGGAACATCGGCACTGCCAGCGCGATCGGCGGCACGCCGCGCGACAGCAGGATCAGAAGCCCGATCGTACCGGCCCCGCGCAGCCGGATGCGGGCAAGCGCATAGCCTGCCATGGTGCCGACCACGATCGACAACAGCCCGGAGCCGGTGGCGACGATGACGGTGTTGATCAGCCGTCGCACAATATCGGCGCGCGCGATATATTCCTTGTAGGTCGCAAGTGTCGGCGTGAAGAAGAAGGTCGGCGGATTGGTGAAGATATCCACCTGCTGCTTGAACGAGGTCAGCACCATCCAGTAGATCGGAAACAGGAAGAACAGGCTGACGATGATGGCGGCGGCGATCCGCAGCCTGTGCCCGAACGCGCTTGCGGGCGCTGACGATGGGACGGGGGCGCTCAAAACAGTTCCTCCAGTTTGCGGCTGCCGCGCAGGAAAATGCCGGTCAGCACCATGGTCAGGATCAGCACGATGACGGCCATTGCCGCGGATTCGGCAAAGCGCAGCGAGCGGAACGCCTCCTCGTAGATGAACAGGTTGATGACGTTGGTGGCCTTGCCCGGCCCGCCATAGGTGGCGGCCAGCACGATGTCGAACATCTTCACCGCGCCGAGCCAGCGGATGACGAAGGTGGCCGCGATCACCGGCACCAGAAGCGGCACGGCGACCGACCAGAGCGTGGACCACCAGCCGGCGCCGTCGATCTTGGCGGCCTCGAACACATCCTTCGGCAGGGCAAGCAGCGCGGCGGTGGCGATCAGCACGATGAACGGGGTCCAGCGCCATGTGTCGATGATGATGACCGAGGCCATCGCCAATCGCGCATCGCCGAACCAGTCGAGCGGACCGAGGCCGACAAGGCCGAGCCAGTAATTGGCAATCCCCCAGAGCGGATCGAGGATCATCCGCCACATGCCGCCGGCGACCACGGGGGCGACCACCATGGGAATGATGAACAGCGCGCGCAATATGCCCCGGCCCCACCATTCGGCATTGATCAGATAGGCGATGCCGAAGCCGAGCACGACCTGCAGCGGCAGGGCGATCACCAGATAGATCAGCGTGACCTTCAGCGATTCCCAGAACCGGTAGTCGCCGATCACCTCGCGGTAATTCTCCCAGCCGACCCATTGATCGGCGCTGAAACTCGCAAGATCGAAGGAGGAGAAGCTGATCTCGATCGTGTAGAAGATCGGATAGGCGAGCATGACGATCAGCACCAGCATGCTCGGCATCAGGAACGACCAGCGGCTCAGAAGGTCGGCCAGCGCATGCCGTCGGGCATGGCGCGCGGCTCCGCCGCTTGCGGCATCGCGGCGCGATACGGTCTCTGTCGTCATCCCGGTCTCCTCCCTCATGCTTCCTCGTCCTCTCCGCCCCTCATCCGATGGCGTCTTTCTCGCTGTCGCCGCGGCGCGCTTCGTTCAGGGCGAACGCCAGATTGGCCCGCGCGCCCGCACGGGATCAAGCAGCGACAAGTCCCCTTCCTCCACCGTATAGCCTTCCGGAAACGGCGGACGCACTTCCATGCCAATCGATGCCATGACCCGGTCGTCGCGATAATAGCAACGCGCGGTCACGGCCTCTATCACGCCGGCAAGCGCCGGCTCATCGACGCGAAATTCCTGAAGGATCACCGCCTGTTCCTCGCGCGAAAGCGCGGCAAAACCCGTCCCGTCCCGCGCCTCGACCACCGCCAGCGCCTCGGTCAGCGCCTGCCGGTCGCGGCCGACCGAGCGCAGGATATCGGCATAGATCGCCGGATCATCTGCGCCGGGCAGGCCGTGGCGCGCGCTTGCAGGGATCATGTGTCCGACGATCGCGAACAGCGTCCCGTCGTTATCATCGAAGGGCGGGGTTTCCGCCTGGTCTGTCATCGTCTGTGTCATGGCCGGTTCAATCGAAAAGCTCGTAGAGGCGGGTCTTGATCTGGTCGGCGACATAGAGCGCCACCGCCTGGATCGTCGAGGTCGGATTGACGCCGCCGGAGGTGACGAAAACGCTGCCATCGACGATGAACAGGTTCTTCACGTCATGGCTGCGGCCCCATTCATTGACGACGGAGCGCTCGGGGTCCGTGCCCATGCGGGCGGTCCCCATCAGATGCCAGCCGGCGTAGGGCAGCGGCGCGCGGGTGGTGATGTCGCGCGCGCCGGCGGCCTTTAGGATCTCGACGCCGCGTTCCACCGAATGGTCGAGCATGAGGCGCGAATTCTCGCTCAGCCGGTAGCTGATCTTCGGCGCGGGAATGCCGTTTGCGTCCTTGAGATCGGGATCGAGCGTGACGCGATTGTGCTCCTCCGGCAGATCCTCGCAGATCGCCAGCATGCCGGCGCTGTGGCCGAACAGCCGGCGGAAGGCATCGTGATGACCCTCGCCCCAGGGCAGCAGCCCGTCTGCCATGCCGGTCGTCGCGGTGCGGACCGGGCCCATGCCGCGCGAAAACTGATAGCAGTAGCCGCGCACGAAACCGCGCTCTGCTTCCGTCTCATAGAATTCGTGGCTCCAGATGCAGATCGGCGAGCCGCGATGGCCATCCATCGGCTGGTCGAAATGGCCGCGTATCTGGGCATAGGGATGGAGCATCAGGTTGCGCCCGACAAGGCCGCTGGAATTGGCGAGACCAGCGGGAAAGCGGCCGGACGCCGAGTTCAGCAACAGGCGCGGCGTACCGATGCCGTTGCAGGCAAGGATCACGATCTCGGCCGGCTGGAACTGCGCCTTGCCGTCCGCGTCGAAATAATGGGCGCCCGTCGCCATGCCGTCCGGACCGGTCTCGATCCGGCTGACGCGACAGCGCGGCCGGATCTCGACGCGCGCGCGCTGCGCCTCCGGCCAGTAGGTCAGATCGGTCGTGCCCTTGGCGCCCTGGGCGCAGCCGGAGCCGCATTGACCGAGATTGATGCAGGGCGCGCGGCCCTCATATTCGCGCGTCGCGATCGCCGCATCCGACGGCCACCAGTGCCAGCCGAGATCGTTCATGGCCTTGCCGAGCACCTGACCCGTGCGGCCAAGGGGGATCGGCCCCATGACCTGATCTTTCTCGGGATAGGCCGGATCGCCCGCCAGGCTGGCGACGCCCATCATCCGGTCGTTGAGGGCGAAGAAAGGCTCCAGCGTCTCGTAGTCGATCGGCCAGTCATCGGCGACGCCATCCAGGCTGCGGACCCTGAAATCGGAGGGGTGGAGCCGGGGATAATGTCCGGCATAGAGGATGGTGCCGCCGCCGACGCCATTGAAATTGGAGATCTTGATCGGCGAATCATCGTCATTCACCGGATAGTCGGCGGCGAGCCCCCGCCGGTTCGGGCTGAGGGCGAAGTCCTCCGTCAGGCGCGCCTCCCAGTCCCGCCCGTTGCTGGGGAAGTCGGAGGTGTTCTGCCAGTCCCCCTGATCCAGGCACAGGATACGCATCCTGGTATCGGCCAGGCTCCAGGCCATGGCCGCGCCGGACGCGCCGGCGCCGATGATCAGGACATCCACTTTCTCATTCATGATCGAAGCCCGGGCCTCCCCTCAACCGCCATTATACCGAAAGCTTCGAGGCTTCGGTACGCTGCCACATGCCAGCACCCGGAACCGGCGGATGGTCGGCAAGCGCCGCCTCGATCGGCTCCGTGCCCCAGCCCGGCCTGTCGGGAAGGATGAGATAGCCGTCCTGGAATTCCGGCAGATGGGTGAAGATTTCCGCATCCCAGCCGATCCGGTCGATATCGGTTTCCATGATCGTCAGGTTCGGCACCGCCGCGCAGAAATGCGCATTCATCATCGTGCAGAGATGACCATAGAAATTGTGGCAGGCGACATTGGTCTCGTAGGCTTCCGCTGCGGCGGCGATCTTCATCGACTGCCAGACGCCGTTCCACGGCGTATCGATGATCGCGACATCGACGGCCTGGGCGCGGAAGAAGGGCAGGAACTGCTGCAGCCCGATCAGGGTCTCGCAGGAGGCGATCGGGTGCCGGCTCTGCGAGCGGATATAGGCCAGCGCCACGGGATCGAGCGTATCGAGTTCGACCCAGAACAGGTCGAGGTCGTCGATTTCGCGCAGGATCTTCAGATAGCCGTCCGTCTTGGCGTTGAAATTGAGATCGAGCAGCATGTCGATGTCGGGGCCGGCTTCGGCGCGCATGACCTCAAGGTGACGGCGAAGGCCCGCAAGCGTCTTGCGCTCCACATTGCGCCCGGTCTCGTAGGGGCGGCCAAAGCCGGGCGACCACGGCTCGATCTTATCCTCGGCGTCATAGCGGAAAATATTGGTCTTGAGCGCCGAAAACCCCTTCTCGCCGACTTCGCGGGCGATCTGCTTCACGCCCTCGATATCGGTGATGCCGGGCGAGAAATGCTGCGTGCGGGTGCGATAGGAAACGCAATGGGACCAGTAGACCCGGATCCTGTCGCGCACCTTGCCGCCGAGCAGAATGTGGCAGGGCACCTCCAGCGCCTTGGCCTTGATGTCCAGCAGCGCATTTTCGATCGCCCCCAGCGCCTGGCCGACGACGCCGCCGGAGCCCGGCCGCGTGACATTGCGCAGATCCTCGCGGATATGCTCGTGATGCATCGCGCTCTTGCCGATCATGCGCGGCGCGATCTGGTTGATTGCCGCGCCGACGCCGGGCGAGCCAAAATACTCGTCGAACTCGCTCCAGCCGACGATCCCGTCCTCGGTGGTGATCTTCAGGAAATTGTAATTGCGCCAGGAATTGCTGCAGGACAGCGTCTTGACGTCACTGATTATGGCCTTCGTTGGCATCATGGTCCTCAGTCGGTATGGGCGCGGATAACTCCGACCCAGGCATTCGATGCCGAAAGCATCGACACGATCGCGATTGCGCCGCGTTTCCGCTGGCAAAAGCTGTTGTAAAATTCCGGAAGGTTGGCGGCGGATGCGGGAAGGGCCCGCATCCGTCTCGTCTGCTTGGCTGAACGGCCTAGTTCAGCACCCTGGAGATCTTCTTGGAGGCGGTATCGAGCGCCTCCTGCGCGGATGCCTGGCCGGCAAGCGCGCGGGCCACTTCATCGGCAAGCACCTGCTGGGCGGCATCCGATTTCGGGCTGCGGATGCGCCACATCTTGCCCTCTTCGGCAACTTCATAGGCGTTCTGCAGCGTGGCATAGACCGGTGCCAGCCAGGGTTCGCTCGGCTCTCCGGAAAGCGTCGACTTGCGGGCCGGGAACGAGCCGACCAGCGCGGCATTGACGCTTTCGCCCTCCTTCGAGGTCAGCCACTGGAGGAAGGCCCAAGCCGCTTCGGGATGTTCCGTCTTGCTGCTGATGCCGGCAATCCAGATGCCGCGATGGGTGCCGGCGCGGACATCGCCGACCGGAAGCACCTGAATGCCGACCTCATCGGTGGTCAGCGTCGTCGACTGCGGGTCGACGGCGGTCGACTTGTAGACGCTGCCCCAGGTGATCATGTTGGCGACCGCGCCCTGGCGGAAGGCCTGGAGCGATTCCGAGAAGCC
>NZ_DEPM01000021.1:0-10502 GCF_002358775.1 Martelella sp. UBA3392 | reverse complement strand
TCGTGCTGAAACGGACCGGCCGGGCGACGGAAGCCCGCGCGGTGCTGCAGCGCATGTTCGATGATGCCGCCCGCACCGGCACGATCGCGCCACTTCAGGAGGAACGCCGGTTTCTCGGCGAGCTGATGGGCGACAGCCGTATCGAAGGCTTTGTCTCGGCCGCAGGCCCCGCCCGCCGGATCATGAAACGGTTGTCCGAAACCGGCATCAAAGGACGCACGATTGAGCAGGAATCCGGGCTGTCGCGCCGTGAGGTCCGCATTCTGCTGATGATCTGCGAGGGTGCCTCCAACAAGTTCATCGCCGGCCGGCTCGGTATCTCGGAATCGACGGTCAAATTCCACCTGACCAATCTTTACCGCAAGCTCGGCTGCACAAGACGCCGCGAGGCCATCGCGGTGGCGCGGGCGCGCAACTGGCTGCACTGACCCGCCGCCGAGGCGGTCGCGCATCGCAAAACCTGTCCTTTATTGTCAAAAACCTAGACCTTTTCCGTCTTGTAGCATTTTTCCCCGCCCCTCAGACTGAACCCATAAGATCACCGCCGGCTTTCTTGCAAATGTCGGCGGCATAAAGGGAACAGCGGCCCCGAAAGGGCCGAAGGTTATGGAGCAGCGCATTCGATGCACCTGCGCTATCTGGAGATTTTTGTCAGGCGGCTTACCGGCTTCGTGCTGGTTCTTTTCGTATTGTCGCTGATGATCTTCGTGCTCGCCCGCGTGGTGCCGGGCGATCCTGCCCGCATGACGCTCGGCCCGAGCGCGACGCAGGAGCAGGTCGACCAGCTGCGCGCGCGCATGGGGCTCGACCAGCCCATCCTGGTGCAATATGGCCGCTATATCGGCAAGGCGCTTCAGGGCGATCTCGGGGACTCGATCGTCTCCGGCAACCCGGTGAGCCGCGATATCCGGGAATTCCTGCCGGCGACGCTCGAGCTGATCATCGCCACGGTGATCATCGAGCTTGTCTTCGCCATCCCCCTCGGCGTCATCACCGCCCGCTATCGCAATAGTTGGATCGACAATGCCGGGCGGCTGTTTTCGCTTGTCGGCGTCACCATTCCGGCCTTTCTGTTCGCCATCACGCTTCAGCTCGTCGCGGCTCGTTTCTTTCCGTCATGGCCCATTCTCGGCCGGGTCGACTACAATCTCGGCGCGCCCTCGGGGCCGACCGGCTTTCTGCTGGTCGACGCCGTGCTCGCCGGCCGCGGCGATGTGTTTCTGAGCGCGCTCGCCCATCTTGCACTGCCCGCCACCGCGCTGGCCATGGCCGGTATCGGCCAGATCACCCGCATCACCCGTTCGGCCATGATCGACAATCTCAGGCGCGACCATGTGCTGACGCTGAAATCCTTCGGCGTGCCCGAGCCGGTGATCGTGTTCCGCTATCTGCTGAAGCTGTCGTCGATCGCACCGCTGACGATCATGGGGCTGGAATTCGCCTCGCTGATCGGCAATGCCTTCGTGGTCGAGATGGTGTTTTCCTGGGGTGGCTTCGCCTCCTACGGCCTGACCGCCATCCTGCAGAAGGATCTGAATGCGCTGATGGCCGTGGTCCTGGTCTCCGGCGTCTTCTTCATCGTCGCCAATCTCGTCATCGACATTGTCGTCAGCATCATCGACCCGCGCCTGCGCCTCGGGGAGGCTGGACAATGAGCGAGCAGACAGGCCTGACGGCGGGCTACATGACCTGGTATCGCTTCAGCCGCAATCCGGCTGCCGTCATCGGCGGGCTGATCGTGCTGTCGGTCCTGCTGATGGCGGCCGCGGCCCCGTGGATCACACCGTTTCCCGACCATGTCGGCGCCGTCGTCGATTTCCGCAACCGCCATGTGGCGCCGAATGCCATCAACTGGTTCGGCACGGACAAGGCCGGGCGCGACATCTTCTCGCGCACGATCTTCGGTTTCCGCGTTTCGCTTCTGCTGGTGGTCGGCGTCCTCGGCATCTCCGTGCCGGTCGGCGCGGTGCTCGGCATGGTGTCCGGCTATTTCGGCGGCTGGTGGGAGCGCATCATCACCGGGCTCACCAATGTCATGCTCGCCATGCCGCCGCTGGTCATGGCGCTTGCCATCGGCAACATCCTCCAGCCGAACCTGATCAACGCGATGATTGCGATCACGCTTCTGTGGTGGACCTGGCACGCCCGGCTCGTCTATCGCGTCACCCGCTCGATCGCGACCGAGGATTTCATCGAGGCCGCACGGCTTGCCGGCGCCGGCCCGCTGCATATCCTGTTTCGCGAAATCCTGCCCAACTGCGTCTCGGTCATCTCGGTCAAGACGACGCTCGATGCCGCCTTCGTCATCCTGTTCGGGGCGACGCTTTCCTTCCTCGGTTTCGGGGTGAAGCCGCCGACGCCCGACCTCGGCTCCATGGTCGCGGACGGACGCCAGTTCCTGCCGGAGAAATGGTGGGAGGTGCTCGCCCCCGGCTTCGCCATCTTCTACGCCACGCTCGGCTTCAACCTTCTCGGTGACGGCCTGCGCGACATGTTCGACGTGGAGGCGTAAGACATGGCTGTACCGCTGCTCAAGGTCGAGAACCTCAATATCGCCTTCACCGGCTATGGCCGCCGCAGCCATGTGCTGAAGGATGTCGGCTTCGAGATCGCCGCCGGCGAGCGCGTGGCGCTGATCGGCGAGACCGGCTCCGGCAAGTCCGTAACCTCGAAGGCGATCCTCGGCACGCTTCCCGACAATGCCGTGATCGAAAGCGGCGATATTGCCTATCGCGGCGCGAACGTGTTTTCGATGCCGCCCCGGGAACGGGAGGGGCTGAAGGGCACCGCCTTCTCGATCATCATGCAGGACCCGCTGTCTTCGTTCAATCCGGTCTTCAAGATCGGCCGCCTGCTGGATGACGTGCTCTATTATGCCGACCGGCGCAACGCCGTCGTCAGCAATGCCGGAGATCGCAGAAAGCGGATCTTCGACGTGCTTCGCCGCGTCCAGCTTGCCGATCCGGAACGGATTTTCGGCGCCTGGCCGAACGAGCTTTCCGGCGGCATGCGCCAGCGCGTGCTGATCGCGCTTTCGCTGCTGCATCAGCCGGAACTACTGATCGCCGACGAACCGGGGACCGCGCTCGACGTCACCACCCAGGACGAAATCCTCAAGCTCATCAATCGCCTTGTCGGCGACGAGGGGCTGTCGCTGCTGATGATCACCCACAATCTCGGCGTCGTCCGCCAGACCGCCGACCGGGTGCTGGTGATGCGTCACGGCGAGATCGTCGAACAGGGCACGCTGTCGGAGGTCTTCACCCGGCCGAGGGAGGCCTATACCCGCGATCTGATGGATGCCGTCCCGCCGCTTTATGGCCCGCGCGTCGTCAATCAGCCGGCAAGCGCAAAGGCGCCAATCGTCACACTCGAAAATGTCGACAAGGTCTACCAGGCGAAGGGCCTGCTGTTTTCCCGCGGCCCGGGGCACCATGCCGCAAAATCGGTCAATCTCGCGGTCGCCGAAGGCGAGGTTTTCGGGCTCGCAGGCGAAAGCGGGTCTGGCAAGACCACCGTTGCGCGCATGGTCATGCGTCTCGTCAAGCCGACGTCCGGAACCATCCGTGTCGGTTCGGCGGCAGACGGGACCGATCCCCGCCGCCTGACCCAGATCGTCTATCAGAACCCCGGAACCTCGCTCAATCCGAAGCGCACCGTGTCGCAGACGCTCTCCGTGCCACTGCGTTATGGCGGCCACGACCGCACGGCGGCGGAGGCGCGTAAGAAGGAACTGATGGCGCTGGTGCGGCTGCCGGAGAACTTTCTCTCCAAATACCCGCACGAGCTTTCCGGCGGCCAGAAGCAGCGCGTCGCCATTGCCCGCGCGCTTGCCGCCGATCCGCGCATCATCATCCTTGATGAACCGACATCGGCGCTCGACGTTTCGGTGCAGAAGACGGTGATCGACCTGCTTCTGACCCTGAGGGAAGAGCTCGGCCTCACCTATGTGATCATCAGTCATGATCTCTCGCTGATGCGCAATTTCTGTTCGCGCATCGCCATCATGCTGAAGGGCGAAATCATCGAACAGGGCCTGACGGCGGATGTCTTCGCCCGCCCTGAACACCCCTATACCCGCGCTCTGATCGCGGCCATTCCGGTCTTAAGTGACGCGGAAGAGGCCGAGAAACCGAAGGTCAGCGCCGAGGAACGCGCCCGCTTTCTGGTGCAGAGCACCGGTGAGCAGGACGGATAAGACAATGGCAGGACCGCGCGCCCGAGGCGCCGGCAAGACAAGGAGACGACCCCGTGTATCGACTGGGAATTGATGTCGGCGGCACGAATACCGACGCCGTGGTGATGGAAGGCAACAAGGTGCTCTCGGGCGTCAAGGCGGCGACCACGGAGGATGTGACGAGCGGCGTCATCGAGGCTCTGGAAGGCGCGATCGGGAAGGCGGGCATCGACCGCGCGAAGATCGGCAACGTCATGATCGGCACCACCCATTTCACCAATGCCGTGATCGAACGGCGGCACCTCAACAAGGTTGCCGCCATCCGTCTCGGCCTGCCGGCAACCGCCTGCCTGCCGCCGATGGTCGACTGGCCGGAAGACCTGAAGGGCGTCGTCGGCAATCTCGGCTATCTGGTCAAGGGCGGCTACGAGTTCGACGGGCGCGAAATCTCCCCGCTCGACGAGGCCGAGATCGCCCGCATCGCCGGCGAAATCCGCGACAACGACATCAAGGCCGCCGCCATCACCTGCGTCTTCGCGCCGATCAACGACACCATGGAAAAGCAGGCGAAGGCGCTGATCGAGAAGCATTGCCCCGGCCTGCCGGTGGTGCTTTCCACCGATATCGGGCGCATCGGTCTTCTTGAGCGCGAAAGTGCCGCGATCATGAATGCCAGCCTGCTGTCGCTTGCCGACCGCACCGTCAGCGCCTTTGCCAAGGCGCTTGCCGATGCCGGGCTCACCTGCCCGTTCTTCATCACCCAGAACGACGGCACGCTGATGGCCGCCGACACCGTGCGCAATTTCCCCGTTCTCACCTTCGCCTCCGGGCCGACAAATTCGATGCGGGGTGCTGCCTTCCTCACCGGCGTGCGCGAGGCGATCGTGGTCGATATCGGCGGCACCACCAGCGATGTCGGATCGCTGCATCTCGGCTTCCCACGACAGGCGGCGACCGTTGTCGATGTCGGCGGGGTCCGCACCAATTTCCGCATGCCGGATGTGTTCTCGATCGGTCTCGGCGGCGGCTCGCTCGTCGGAAAGGATCACACCGGCAAGGTCACGGTCGGCCCGCAATCGACCGGCTACCGCATCACCAAGGAGGCAAAGGTGTTCGGCGGCGAGACGCTGACGGCCACCGATATCGCGGTCGCGCTCGGCAAGGCCAGCGTCGGCGATGCCGCGAAGGTCAAGGACGTCGACCCCACCTTCGCGAAGGCCGCCGAGGCCGAAATCATCGCGCTTCTTGAAAACGCCGTCGAGCGTAGTCGCATGTCGCCGGAACCGATCCCGGTGATCGCGGTGGGCGGCGGCTCGATCCTGATGCCCGACCGGCTTGGCGACCTCGAGGTCATCCGGCCGGAAAACTTCGCGGTGGCCAATGCCGTCGGCGCGGCCATCGCCCAGATCTCCGGCGAGGTCGACCGCGTCTATGCGCTCGAAAACGGCCTGACCCGCGAGCTCTGCCTCGCCGAGGCCGAGAAGGAGGCGACCGAAAAGGCCATTGCCGCAGGCGCCGTCGCCGACACCATCGAGGTGATCGAGCGCGAGGACGTGCCGCTCGCCTACCTGCCGGGCAATGCCACGCGCATTCACGTCAAGGTCGTTGGAGAGATGGGAGGCATGGATGCCTGAAACCGTCACACGCTCGAAATTCGAATACGATCCCGCCGACATCTGGGTCCTGGACCGCGAGGATATCGAGGCGCTGGAAATCGGCTCGGCCATTCTCGGCACGGGCGGCGGCGGCAATCCCTATGTCGGCA
Source organism: Martelella sp. UBA3392 (assembly GCF_002358775.1). Taxonomy (NCBI): domain Bacteria; kingdom Pseudomonadati; phylum Pseudomonadota; class Alphaproteobacteria; order Hyphomicrobiales; family Aurantimonadaceae; genus Martelella; species Martelella sp. UBA3392. Next base: position 4,560 of record NZ_DEPM01000021.1, on the reverse strand, counting down.
AGCTCAGGGCGCGTCAGGCCATCGACGACGGGTTCACACTCTCCGTGCTGCCGCTCGACAAGGTGCCGGACGAGGCCTGCTGCGTATCGCTCGGCGGTATCGGCGCCCCGGTGGTCGGCTATGAGCGTATCCGCGAGGGCCGCGAAGGCCTGCGCTGCGTGCGGGCCATCGAAGAGATGCAGGGTTTTCCTGTCGACCTGATCGTGTGCGAGGAAATCGGCGGCTCCAATGCCATGGAACCGCTGATCGTCGGCGGCATGACCGGCCTTCCGGTGGTCGATTGCGACGGCATGGGCCGCGCCTTTCCCGAAATGCAGATGACCACCTATTCGATCTACGGCCACACCTCGACGCCGAGCGTGATGTGCGACGTGCACGGCAATATCGTGATCTTCCAGCATGCCGTGACGGAACTCTTCCACGAGCGCATGGCGCGGGCCTGCGTGGTGGCCCAGGGGGGCGGCTCGGACCTTGCCTCCGCGCCAATGACCGGCGCCTTCCTGAAGAAGTTCGCCATTCCGAATTCCTACACGCAGGCGGTCTCGCTCGGCCGCGCGGTCATCGACGCCAAGCGCCGGCACAGCGACCCGATCGCCGCCATCTGCGAACGGGAAAACGGCCGGCATGTGTTCTCGGGCAAGATCACCGACCTGAAGCGCCATCTGCGCGGCGGTTTCGTGGTCGGCGAAGCCATGCTGTCCGGCATCGACAACCATCATGGCGAGGATGCCTCCGTCCTGATCCAGAACGAGAACCTCGTCTTTAACCGTGAGGGCGAGGTGGCGGTCTCGGTTCCCGACCTGATCGTGGTGCTCGATATCGACAGCGGCCACGCCATCACCACCGAAATGCTGCGCTACGGCCAGCGCGTGGCGATCCTTGCCCTGCCGTGCCATCCGCTGCTGCAGTCGCCGGCAGCGCTCGAAGTCGTCGGCCCGAAGGCCTTCGGCTTTCCCGATATCGTCTATCGACCGGTCGTGGGAGGCTGAAGACATGGCGAAAACACTGATCACAGCCGACGATCTCGATGCCATCGCGCTCGGCGGCGCCTTTCTCGGGACGGGGGGCGGCGGCGATCCCTATATCGGCAAGCTGATGGCGCGCGCGGCGCTCGCCGCAAACGGTCCGGTGACGCTGATCGATCCGGCCGATGTCGGCGACGACGATCTGTGCGTGCCGGTGTTCATGATGGGCGCGCCGACCGTGATGCTGGAAAAACTGCCGAGCGGCACAGAAATCATGGCCGCGCTTGACCAGCTCGAGACCTATCTCGGCAAAAAGGCGACCGCGCTGATGTGCGTGGAGGCGGGCGGGCTCAATTCGACGATCCCCTTCGCCGTGGCCGCCGCAACGGGCCTGCCGCTGATCGACGGCGATGGCATGGGCCGCGCCTTTCCTGAATTGCAGATGGTCTCCTTCACCATGTCCGGCATCAGCGCGACGCCGCTGGTACTGGCCGACGACAAGGGCAATTCCGTCCTGATCAACGCCGTCGACAATCTCTGGACCGAGCGGCTGGCCCGCGCCGATGCCGTGCAAATGGGCGGCGCGGCGCTGGTCGCCGCCTATTCGATGACCGGCGCGCAGATGCGCGAGAGCATCCTGCCCGGCACGATGACGATGATCCGCGAAATCGGCGAAACACTGATGGCCGAGCGCAAGGCGCACCGCCATCCGGGCGCGGCGCTCCGCGCCCGGTTTTCAGGCCATCATCTGTTCACCGGCCGCGTGAGCGACATCGAGCGCAAGACGGTCGGCGGCTTTGCCCGCGGCCGCGCCATCATCAAGGGTACGGATGCCTTTGCCGGACGCCAGTTCAGCATCGATTTCCAGAACGAGTTTCTCGTTGCCCGCGATGACACCGGCGCCGTTCTGGCAACGACGCCGGACCTGATCTGCGCGCTCGATGCCGATGCCGGCATGCCGGTCACCACCGAACAGATGCGCTACGGCCTCTTGATCGAAATCACCGGCCTTCCGGCCGATCCGAAATGGCGCAGCGATGCGGGGCTGAACCTCGTTGGTCCGGCCTATTTCGGTTACGACCACCCCTATGCGCCGGTGGAAACAATCAACAATAACAAGAATGTAGACCCTGACTGAACAAAACTCATAAAAGAGAGGAACTTGCAATGACACGGAAAATGCTTGCAATCGCAGGGCTGGCTTTGGCGGCCTCGGCAACGACGGCCCTGACGCCCGCCCGCGCCCAAGACGACAAGGTCTCGATCGTGGTGAACGCCACCCAGGTGTTCGGCACCATCGATCCGGCCCGCATCAACGACTACACCGAATACATGGCGGCCGTGAACCTCTATGACGGGCTGACGACGGTGGCCGGCGACGGCTCGATCATTCCCCAGCTCGCCGAAAGCTGGACCGTTTCCGACGACAATCTCACCTACACGTTCAAGCTGAAGGACGGCGCCACCTTCCAGGACGGCTCGCCGGTCGAGGCTTCAGACGTCGTTTACACGCTGAAGCGCCTGCTCGCCATCAACGAGGGGCCGTCCTACCTTTTCTCCAAGCTCATCGATCCGGAAAAGCTGAAGGTGATCGACAGCCATACCGTCGAAATCGGGCTGACAAAGATCTACGCGCCGTTTCTGACCACAACCCCGCTCATTCTTGTCGTCAACGAAGAAGCGGCGAAGGCCAACAGCGACGACGAATGGGCAAGCGACTACATCGCCAACCACAGTATCGGCGCCGGGCCCTACATGCTGGCCTCGTGGAACCGCGGCTCGCAGATGGTGATCGACCGCTATGACGACTATCATGCCGGCTGGGAGCGCGGCCGCCCGATCGACGAAATCCGCTTCGTCATCACCAATGACGAAGCCACGGTGAAGGCGCTTGCAACCAAGGGCGAACTTGGAATGTCGGCCGACTCTCAGGCAACGGAGACATACGAAGCAATCGCCGCGATGGACGGCTACAAGATCATCGAAACGCCGACGGCAACCGCGCTTTATATCAAGATGAACACCAAGCTGCCGCCGACCGACGATATCCATGTCCGCCGAGCGATCGCCTATGCCACGGATTACGACACGATCCGCGAAGCCATCTATCCCGGCTCGCCGCTTTCCGGCCCGATGGCGCCGGCCTTTGCCGATGCCTATCCCGATGACCTTCCCGCACCGGAATACAATCTCGAAAAGGCCAAGGAAGAACTGGCCAAATCGAAATATGCCGGACAGGACATCACGCTGACCCATTCCTATGTGGCCGGCCTCTCCTTCGAGGAAGACATCGCGCTGCTGATGCAAGCCAATCTCGAGCAGATCGGCATCACGCTGGATGTGCGCCCCGAGCCGTGGAACCGGATCACCGAGCTTGCCAGCCAGCCGGAAACGACGCCGAACACGACCCAGGTCTTCAACGGCCCGAGCTATCCCTCGCCCGACAGCGTGTTCTACGTCCAGTATGATTCCGCGGCCGCCGGTACATGGGCGTCGATGGAGTGGTTGCAGAACCCGGAGATCGACACGCTCATCGACGATGCCCGGACCACGACGGATGTCGACAAGCAGAACGATATCTACAAGGAGCTTCAGCGCAAGATCGTGGACCTTCAGCCCGACGTCTTCCTGCTCGTCGAAAACCGCCGCTATGCCGCAAGCGACTGCCTCCAGGGCTATGAATTCGTGCCGATGATGAGCTGGGATACCGACTTCTCGCGCTTCACCTGGGAGTGCCGCGCCGAATAACCTGAATGCATGGAGGGCGTTACCTCCGCAGTCCGAACCGGCCGTATCGAGCGGGGCTGGCCAGATGGCTGGCCCCGCGTGGTTTTGTCAAAAGCCTTTCGTCGATATTCATCGGCGTTAAATTCTAATCCCTGAACAAAAGCTGGGCGCAGTCAGAATCACAAAAGGATGCGGTTTCCAGAAGGTCTGTTTGCCGTGATTGGCCGTTCACAGGCGATATCTATTCTTCGTCAAGGGCTGGGATTTTCGGCAGGCTTCGCGCGGCTCAGTCAAGCCGTCGGGACACTTGCCGCGGTGGGAAACCGGCGGTTGCGCGATCGCTTTCGATGCGCCAGTTCAGGATATTGGCAACCAGTTGGTCGCGTGTGGCGCGATGTTCCGGATCGTCCCAGAGGTTCGCAGTTTCACGCGGGTCCGCGATGAGGTCGAAGAGTTGGCCATCGGAGTAATCGATGAAAAGCTCGTTCCCGATCTCACCAGACGATCGAGATTGAGCGTGTCCATATGGGGATGGCCCAGCCGTTGATCGTATCGAGACGCTGCTGATCGGTCAGAATGAAGACGATGTTCGGGCGTTGGTCCTGAGCTGTCGTTGGCGATGCCATTGCCCGGTCAGCCCATGGTGATCTGGAGTTTCACATCCTCGGGGTTCTGCGCCGCCGCGCGCTCGAAGGCCGCAATCGCATCCTCGAATGAATAGGAACCGGTGATCAGCGGTTTCAGATCAACCCTGCCGGACGCCATGATATCAAGCGCCCGGTCGAAGACGTTGGCATAGCGGAAAACCGTTTCCATCCGCAATTCCTTGGCCTGGGCGGTAACAATATCGATCTGCACCGGCTCGACC
>NZ_DEPM01000171.1:0-18455 GCF_002358775.1 Martelella sp. UBA3392 | reverse complement strand
CATCCTATGCCAATTTCGTCATGGAACTCGACAGTGGCGTCACATCGCTCGTCATCGAGAACGGCCGCATCCGCGCGGAGACGAAGAACGGCACGATCGAGGCCGATCATATTCTGCTTGGAACCGGTTATGGCGTCGATTTTTCCATGCGGCCGGAGCTTGCAGCCCTTGAAGGGCGTTTTGCCCATTGGCGCGACCGTTTCACTCCGCCTGATGGCGAAACATGTGCGCCGGTCTTGCAGGCGCCCTATCTCGGGCGCACATTCGAATTGACGCCGATGGATGCGGAGCGGGACCGGTGGGTGTCGCGCATCCACATGTTCAATGGCGGCGCGGTGCCGAGCCTCGGTCCGATCAGCAACGGCATTACCGGGGTCAAATACGGCATTGCCCGCATCGCCGACGGCATGACGCGGGCCTTCTTCCTGGAGGATGCCGCGCATTTTCGGGAAGAGCTTGCGAATTATCGCGAGCAGCATTTCAATCCGCGCGACAGGATCTCGGCCTGACTGGCCTGGGAGGGCAATATGACCACACCACTGACACTCGATGCCGTTCTGGCAAAGGCCCAGACGCGCAGCTTCGAATTTCCCTATATGCTCGCCAATCATGTGCCGATGGTGCTGATTGCGCTCGATCGCATGGGCGCTTCCCCGCAACGGCTGGACGAGTGGTACGAGACCTATCGCGACGCTCATGCCGTGCCGCCGATTGCCGCGCCCGTCGCGCCGATCAACCCCGGCAACTGGCAGGAAGCGCTCGGAGACCGCGCCCGCGAGGCGGATTATCGCGGCTTTTTCGTGGGCGAGGTGCAGCGGCTCGGCATCGACAGGGCGATCCGCACCTATCTTCCTGCGATGACGCAAGGGATTGCCGCAAGCGCCACGCATCCGCTGATGCGGCTTGCCTACGGCGTGTTGAAGAATGATGCCCGCGAAGTGGGCCACGCGCTCGGTTATTGGGCGGCCACCTATCTGCCGATGCCCGGCCCCGGCAAGTTCGAGGCCGATACGGACGATCCGGCGGAGGTGCTCGCCGGCATCGCCGAAATCGAGGGTATTCGCGATTACGAGACCGAGACCGATCTGCTCTGGCATAATATCCGTGCCGTCGGCGCGCTGCCGGGCTTTGCCCCGGTAATCGACCGGCTGCGCTTTCACGACAACACGGTGCGGCGGATGACCGAGGTCTCACTCGTCGCCTTCGCCTTCACGCTCGATTTTTCCGCCCTTCATGCGGTGACCGGCATGCATTGGATGCGCCTTGTTGCGCCGCATGTGGATGAGGAGAAGGTGGAGCCGCTCTACCGCGCCTTCTGGCAGGTGATCGCGTCGCTCGTTCCCAAGATCGGGTTTCCGGTGTTCCCGTCGGCGGATGAGGTGCAGGCAATGCGCGAACGCGACGCGCCCGAATGGCCGGAGATCAAGGCGGCGGCCATTGCGTCCTATGACGAACACGACGTCAGCCTGACCTTTTCCGCCTCCGAGGAGCAGAAAGCATGGGGTGGCGACAGGCTCTACCGCATCGCCGCCGCCCGCCGACTTCGCCTGATTGACTGAGGCCTGATCGACTGAGGAAAACCTTTGCCCGCACAGATCGCCGTTGAAAATATCCGCAATACACGGGGCGAGCCCGTCACGCTCCTGATCGAGGACGGGCAGGTTGCCGGTCTCGCGCCTGCAGGAACGCTTGGTATTCCGGAGGTGGCGGAGCGCATCGATGGCGGCGGGAAAATGATCCTGCCGGGGCTGGTCGATGGCCATATCCATCTCGACAAGACGCTGATCGGTCTCCCCTTCATTCCGCATATTCCCGGCGAGACCGTTGCCAAACGCATTGCCGCCGAGCGCGAGCTGCGTCGCACGGTGGCGCTTCCCGTGGCGTCGCGCGGCGGCGCGCTGATCGAGAAGGTTGCAGCACTTGGTACGGTCGCCGTCAGAAGCCATGTCGATATCGACACCGAGATCGGGCTGAAAGGTCTTGAGCAAGTGCTGTCGCTGAGACAAAGCCATGGCCATCTGATCGACATCGAAATCGTCGCCTTTCCGCAATCGGGCATCGTGCGTGATCCGGGCACGGTAGACCTTTTGCACGAGGCGGTGGCAAACGGCGCGGATCTTGTCGGCGGGCTGGATCCGGCGGGGATCGACGATGACATCAATGGCCATCTCGATGCGGTCTTTGCCGTTGCCGAAAAGCACAATGTCGGCGTCGACCTGCACCTTCATGATGGCGGGGTGCTTGGCGCGTTCGAACTGCGCCAGATTGCTGACCGCACGGTCGCCGCTTCGCTTCAGGGCCGGGTGGCGGTCAGCCACGCTTTCTGCCTTGGCGAGCTGGATGACGCGGATTTCGGAAGGACGGCGGAGCTTCTGGCGCGCGCGAGAATCTCGATCATGACCAATGGGCCGGGTCCGGTTCCGATGCCGCCGGTCAAGCGGCTTCAGGCGGCGGGCGTGCGTGTCTTCTGTGGCTCCGACAATATCCGCGATGCCTGGTCGCCCTTCGGCAATGGCGACCTGATCGAGCGCGCCGGCATCATCTGCGACCGGCAGGATTTCCGCGCCGATGATGATCTGGAGCGGGCCTTTGCACTGGTGACCGAAGCCTCCGGCGCGGTGCTTGGTCGGGCGGAACCGCTTTCTATTGGTACGCCTGCCGATTTCATTCTGGTCGATTGCGGCAGCATTGCCGAAACACTGGCAGCGCGCCCCGTGGATCGGACGGTGTTCAAGGCAGGCCGCAAGGTCGCCGAAGCGGGGCGGCTGGTGTGAGTTGATGGCCGAAATCGATTTCCTCATTCGCAACGCTCGTCTCGCCGGAAACGAGACGCCGGTGGATATCGGCTTTGCCGGCAGTCGCATTGCAACCGTTGCAGGCGGCATTACCTGCGATGCGCCGTCATTCGATGCCGGCGGCAGGCTCGCCACGCCCGGTCTGACCGAAACCCACATCCACCTCGACAAGGCCGGCATTATCGGCCGCTGCGCACTGTGCGAGGGCACGTTGGCCGAGGCCGTGCGCGAAACCGCGAAGGCCAAGGCTGCTTTCACCGAGGAGGATGTCTACGCCCGCGCGGCAAAAGTGGTCGAACAGGCCATTGCCCATGGGACGACGGTAATGCGCACCTTCGTGGAGATCGATCCGCGCGCGGGTTTTCGCTCGTTCGAGGCCATCAAGGCGATCCGGCGCGATTATGCCGCTGCCATCGAGATCATCATCTGCGCCTTCGCCCAGGAGGGGCTGACGAATGATCCGGGCACGGAGGAGATGCTGGCCGAAGCGCTGGCAAATGGCGCCGATCAGGTCGGCGGCTGCCCCTATACCGATGCCGATCCGGCCACCCATGTGACAAAGATCTTCGACCTTGCCGAGCGCTTCGGCGTCAATGTCGATTTCCACGTCGATTTCGACCTGAAGCCGGAGGGTTCCAATCTCGGCGTGATCATCGCCGAGACGAAGAGGCGCAGCTATCAGGGCCGTGTCTCTGTCGGCCATGTGACCAAGCTTTCAGCGCTTGCGCCGGAGGCATGCGCGGCGGCCTTCGCCGAACTTGCCGAAAACGGCATCGCTCTCACCGTTCTTCCAGCGACCGATCTCTATCTGAACGGGCGGGAGTTCACCCATCTGGTGCCGCGCGGGGTGACGCCGGGCCACAGGCTGATCGCGGCAGGCGGCGTTGCAACGCTCTCGACCAACAATGTTCTCAACCCGTTCACCCCCTTCGGCGATGCTTCGCTGATGCGGATCGCCAATCTCTACGCCAATATCGCCCAGCTCGGCACGGCGGACGAGCTTCAAACCGTCTATGACATGATCAGCTGCCAGGCGGAGCGCCTCCTTGGGCGCGCTCCCTCGGAGATCACGGCGGGAGCGCCCGCCACCATCGTGCTGTTCGATGCCGAGACCCCTGCGGAAGCCGTGGCAACCATCGCGCCGGCGCTTTGCGGCTGGCGCAACGGTCGAAAGACTTTCGAGCGGCCCCGCCCACGGCTGTTCTGCACACCCGAAGGGCGTTGAATTCCGAAGTCCGCCGCGCGGCACGGGAATTGCATGACAGTCTCTCGGGAGACCGTTTTGTACTTGTGAAAGGCTATTTGCATGATCACGGATCAGAACGGCACGATAGATGTCCGATTTTTACGCACGACCTTCCTTCTGTTGAGCGAACAGAATGTCTCGCGCGTTGCCGGAAAGCTCGGCCAGAGCCAGCCCTCGGTGAGCGCGGTACTCAAGCGTGCGCGCCATGTCTTCGATGATCCGCTTCTGGTCAGGAGCGGGCAGGGCATGGCGGTGACCGAACGCGGCGAGGCGGTGCGCGCCTCGCTTTGCCGCATCCTTGCCGAACTCAGCGAAACTATCAGCCCGGAAGAGGCGTTCGACGCCGCCACCACGGCGTTTGCCATGCGCGTTTCGGCGATGAGCTGTTTCAATGGCTTTCTCATACCGCCGATTGCCGAGCGGCTGCGCAAGGAAGCGCCGATGGCCTCCATCGATTTCTTTGCACCCGCCGAGAGCGACGACCTGACCGAGCAGCTCAGTTCCGGCGCTTCCGACCTGCTTGTCGCCAACTGGCCGTCGCCGCATGAAAGCCTGCGCTCCAGCACGATCTTCGATTGCGAGACCGCCTGCATCGTCAATGCTGATCATCCGTTTGCGGACGCCGAAGAAATGCCGATGGAGGCGTATCTCGCCCTGCCGCATCTGTCGCTCGGGTCGGTCGTCCGTCCGGCCTTCAGTCCGATCGGCGGGAGGCTCAAGCAGCTTGGCGTCAATCGCCGGGTGGCGCTTTCCGTGCCTGAATATGCGCTTGTGCCGCCTGTGATTGCCCGCACGGACCTGATCTTCACCACGGCGCGGCCCTATGCGGAGTTCGTGGTGAATCGCTATCCGGATTATGGTCTGTGCGTTGTCGGCGCGCCGCGCGAATTCGGCAATATGCGGTTATATCTCCTCTGGCACGAACGTGCGCACAAGAGCCCGGCGAACAGGTGGGTGCGCGATCTTATCCGCGATGTTTCAAGGCGTTATGGCGCCGATCTGCAGGAGCGTCCGACTGCGGCCGGCATGGCGAGGCTGGCCGAGCTCGCGGCGGTATAAGCGCTGGCCTATACCACTTATAAGCCCAGGTGGAATTGTTGAATGTCAAACGGCATGACCATAATGTAGGCATAAAACGTAATTGCATAAAACTTAGTCCGGTTGTTCAGCCGTGCCCGAGCCCTGCCGCTCGCGCCGCCGGCAAAGCTTTGGCCGGACCACGGATGGAAGGAACTCGGAAATGCCGCTGAAATCGCACTGGTGGTGGGATCATACGACCAAGGACTTTACCGACATAGACATGTCGGAATTCGTCGCGATCCTGCCGGTGGCCGCCGTCGAGCAGCATGGCCCGCATCTGCCGGTCCGCGTCGATTCCGCCATCAATGCCGGCATCATCAACCGGGCCGTCGAGATCATGCCGGATGACATGAAGGTTCTGGTGCTGCCGATGCAGGCGGTCGGCAAATCCGTCGAGCATCTGGAATATCCGGGCACGCTGACACTGTCCTACGAGACGCTGGCCCGCCTCTGGTTCGAGATCGGTGAGAGCGTGGCGCGCGCCGGTTGCCGGAAGATCATCTTCGCCAACTCCCACGGCGGTCAGCCGCAGGTAATGGAAATCGTCTGCCGCGAACTCAGGATCAAATGCGGCATGTTCGCCGTCTCGTCCTGGGTGTCCGCCGGTGCCAGCCAGGCCGATCTTTACAGCGAGCACGAGCTGAAACACGGCATTCATGGCGGCGAATCCGAAACCTCGACCATGCTGCATCTCCATCCCGAGCTGATCGACATGCAGTATGCCGATGACTTCCAGCCCATGTCCGTCGAGATGGAGCGCGGCAATCAGGTGCTGACGGCGGAAGGGCGGATCGGCTTCGGCTGGCAGACCCAGGACCTACACCCCTCGGGCGCCTGCGGCAATGCGGCTGCGGCCGACGCCGAACGCGGCAGGATCCATGTCGAGCGCTCGGCAGAAAGCCTTGTGGCGCTGGCTGAGGAGGTTCTCGCCTTCCCGATGGAACGGCTCACCCAGAAGACCATGTTCAAGGGCTGATCGCTTGCTGGCACGAAACCCGACATCCGCGATCTCAAGGAGCGTCGAGCGCCTTACCCTGAAAGACGGTGTTGCGCTGGCGGCGGATGTCTACCGGCCGGCGGGCGAGGGGCCGTGGCCCGTCCTTTTGATGCGCCAGCCCTATGGCAAGCAGATCGCCTCCACCGTCGTTCTCGCACACCCCTCCTGGTATGCCCGCCACGGCTATGTCGTGGTGGTGCAGGATGTGCGCGGCATGGGCGCGTCGGAAGGCGATTTCGATTGCTTGCGTCAGGAATTGAGCGATGGCGCGGAAACAGTGGCGTGGGCGCGGGGTCTTGAAGGTTCGAACGGAAAGATCGGGCTTTACGGCTTTTCCTATCAGGCGATCACGCAGTATCTGGCGCTTGCCGGCGGCGCGGAGGTGGATGCCATGGCACCGGCCATGGGTTCTTTCGCGCCTGACAGGGACTGGGCCTATGAGGGCGGTGCCTTCCGCTATGCCGGCATGCTCGGCTGGGCGCAGCAGATGGCCTTGCTCAAGGCTCTCCATGATGGCGATCGCAAGACCCATACCGAACTTTCCGCCCTCAATGGCCTCTTGGAGACGGCCCGCTACCTCACCGAACGCCCGGCGCTTTCGCACTTGAAGCGCTGGATCGACAATCTCGAAAGCGACTGGGATCAGGTCTCTCCGGAACGCCTGCTGAGGGACGTTTCACTGGATATCCCGGTGCTGCACACCGGCGGCTGGTATGATTTCATGCTGGAAGGCACGCTTGCCGCCGATCGGGCCTTTCGCAAGGCCGCGCCGGAGACCGCGCATCTTGCCATCGGCCCCTGGGCGCATATGCCATGGAATGGCGCAAGCGGGTCCGTTCGCCTGCCAAAGGCAGAGGAGTGGTCGGTGGATCGGGCGAATCTTGCCTTCTTCGATTTCTACCTGAAGGGCATCGGCAGCCCGCCGCCGGCAGTCACGCTTTTCGACATGGGAGCCTGCTGCTGGACGGCGTTCGACCAATGGCCGGCAACCTTCGAGAAATCGCTTCTGCTCGCCTCCGGCGGGCTTGCCGCGACGCTTGCCAATGACGGCAGGCTTGCGGATGAGGCGGGCGACGGGGAGGATGTTCTCGTCAGCGATCCCTTCCGCCCGGCGCCGCTTGTCGGCGGCCATATGGGCGAGCCTTCCGGCTTTGTCGATCGTGCCGCCGCCGATGATCGGTCCGATGTTGCCGTCTATACCACAGCGCCCTTCGCGCAGGACTTCACCCTTTGCGGGCCCGTCAGGGCCGACCTCGCCATCGCTACTAAAGCGCCGGTCTTCGATCTCGTTGCAACACTCTCTCTGGTCACCCCCACCGGAAGCGTAAATGTGATCCAGACCGGAATAACCCGAACAAGAAACACGGGCGCGCCGGTGAGCGTCGGCCTCAGAACGGCCTATCTCACAGTGCCGGCGGGCTTCAGCCTCCGCCTGTCGCTGCAGGCCGCCGCCTGGCCCGCCTTTTCTCTCCATGCACAGGACCCGGCATCTGCCGACGGAATGGAGCCGCTGACGCTTGCGATCCGTCACGCGGCCAGCCGTCTTGTGCTTTCCGTTCTGAAAGAGGACACCGTCAATGGCGCCTAAGCCCTATCTCACCCTCGACAACGTGTCGGCGACCTATGGCGATACCACGGCCGTTTCCGGCCTCACGATCGAAGTGCCCAAGGGCGAGCTTCTGTCGCTGCTCGGACCGTCCGGCTGCGGCAAGACGACGACGCTGCGCATGATTGCGGGCTTCGTAGAACCATCGGGCGGTCGCATCATCCTCAACGACAAGGACATCAGCCACAAGCCGGTGCACAAGCGCAATATCGGCGTCGTGTTCCAGTCCTATGCGCTGTTTCCGCACCTGACCGTGATCGACAATGTCGGTTTCGGCCTCAGGATGCGCAATGCCTCGCGCGCCGAGTGGCGGGAGCGGGCGGCGAAGACGCTGGAAACCGTCGGCCTCGGCCCCTATGCCGATCGCTATCCCGGCCAGCTTTCCGGCGGCCAGCAGCAGCGCGTCGCCCTTGCCCGTGCGCTGGTGATCGAGCCGGATGTGCTGCTTCTGGATGAACCGCTCTCCAACCTCGATGCCAACCTCAGGGCCGACATGCGCAACGAGATCCGCTCGCTGCAGCAGCGTCTCGGCATCACCACCATTTTCGTCACCCACGACCAATCCGAAGCGCTTTCGATGTCGGACCGCGTTGCGGTGATGAGCAAAGGCGTGATGAGCGAGATCGGTACGCCGCTTGCCCTTTGTGATCAGCCGAAGAGCCCGTTTACCGCGACGTTCCTCGGCCACCGCACTGTAATCGACGGCAAGGTGGAAAACGGCGTGTTTTCGGCCCCCGGCATCACCTGTGAAGGCGCGCCGGAAAAGGCCACCAAACTGGTGCTGCGCGCCTCGCGGCTGCGCTTTGGCGAAGGAAATTCCCCGCTTTCGGTTTCGGGCACGCTCGTCAATGCAGCCTATCTTGGCGAGACCTATGAGGCCGATATCCAGGCCGCCTGCGGCATGATCCGGCTTGTCGTTCCCTCCGACACGCCGCCGCCGCCGGTGGGAACGGCATGCCAGGTCACCGCCGAACCGGGCGGGACCACCTTTATCTGACAAGAACATAAAACCAGGAGAACAGCTGACATGAACATCAAGAGACGTTCCTTCAACAAACTCATTCTGGGCGGGGCCGCCACGCTTGCCGCTCCCTATTCCTTCGTCCGCGCTGAGACGCCAGACCCGAAGCCCGGCGATGAACTCGTCGTCGGCATCTGGGGCGGCACCCAGGAAAAGATCGTCAAGCAGTATATCGAGCCGGTGCTGGTCGACAAATACGGCTGCAAGATCTCCTATGTCCTGGGCGGCACCGTCGAACGTCGCGCCCGCGCCTATGCCGAACGCGGCCGTCCGAGCTTCGACGTCCTCTACCTCAACATCTTCGAAAGCCGTCAGGCGGTGAAGGACGGCGTCACCCAGCCTGCGACCGATGCCGTCGAAAACGCCCAGTATCTCTATCCGATCGCCAAGAAGGGCGGTTACGGCGTTGCCATCAATCCCTGCACCATCGTCTACAACAAGACCAAGGCATCCGCCCCGATCACGTCCTGGAAGGACATTTGGAAGCCGGAATGGCAGGGCCGCATCGCCTGGCCGAACGGCCTCGGCGCCGAAGGCATTTCCGCGCTGATGATGTCGACGCTTTCCTGGTTCGGCGACCAGACCAAGATGGCGCCGGAAGGCTTCGACAAGGTCAAGGAACTGAAGCCGTTTGCCGCCATCCAGGGCAGCCAGGCGCAGCTTTTCGACATGTTCGATCAGGACATCGCCGATCTCTCGGTCGAATTCGGCAGCTTCTGCGAGAAGTATATCGAGGAGCGGAACCCCGATTTCGCGCTCGCCGATCCGGAAGAAGGCAAGGCGCTCGCCATGAACGTCGCCTGCATCACCGAGGGTACGAAGAACCAGAAGCTTGCGGAAGAGTGGGTCAACCTGCACCTGTCGCCGGAGGTCATGCTCGCCTATGCCAAGGAGATCTACTACTCGCCGACCGTCGACAATGTCGATATCCCGGCTGATCTCCAGAGCAAGCTGATCATGCCTGACCAGATTGATACGCTGGTCGACTTCGACTGGGATTACATCAATGCCAACCGCAACAAATGGCAGTCCATCTACGACCGGGAGATCGCCGGATGAGGAAATGGCTTGGACCGGCGCTTTCAGCGCCGGTCACCATCTGGCTCCTGATCGCTTTCGCCGCGCCGCTTGTCGCGGTGATATTCCTGTCCCTGCATGAATATTCCGATCCGTTCGGACCGCTGATCCAGTCGCCCTCGCTGCAGCAGTTCATCGATATCGCCTCCGACGGATTCTACTATCGGGTGGTCTTCGAGACGATCTGGCTTTCGCTTGCCGTGACCGCCGTCTCGGCGCTGCTCGGCTATCCCGTGGCCTACTGGCTGTCGCGCATGCCCGGCAAATATCGCGCCTTTGCCTTTGCCATCGTTCTCATTCCGCTTTTGACCAATGTGGTCGTGCGCTCGCTCGGCATCATTCTCCTGCTTTCGCCGGAGGGGTTGATCAATATCGTCACCGGCTGGTTCGGCATTCCCCCCGTCAAGACCATGCTGTTCAATCATGGCGCGGTGATCGTGGCGCTCACCCAGGTATACATGCCCTTCATGGTGCTGGCGCTCTACGACAATCTGCAGAACACATCGCCGCGCGTGCATGAGGCGGCTGAAAGCCTTGGCGCGTCGCCTGCGATCCGCTTCCTCACGGTTGATCTTCCGTTGTCCCTGCCGGGGCTGAAATCCGGCACGATCGTGGTCTTCCTGCTGTCGTCGACCTCCTATGTCTCGGCCACGATGCTCGGCGGCAAGAAGGTCTGGACCACCGGCATGCTGGTGCTGCAGGAAGCCATGCACAACCTCAACACCTCGCTTGCCGCAGCCCTTGCGCTGGTGATGACGGTCACCGGCCTGCTCTTTGCCGTGCTGGCAACGCTCGCGCTCAACCGGCTGATGACCTGGCGTTACGGCGGCAAGAGCCGGCCGATCGCGCTGCCGCGTTTTGTCGAGCCGGTCGTCAATTTCGCGGGCCCCATCCTCTCCTGGCTGCTGTTTGCCGCTGCCGTGATCCTGCTGCTGCTGCCGCTCGGCCTCGTCTTCGTGCAGAGCTTCAATGATGTGGAACTGGCCACCGCCGCAGGATTTCGCGGTTTTACGCTGCGCTGGTATCACGAGGTCTTCGTTTCCGGCTATTACACGGATTCCTTTATCGTCTCGGTCAAGGTGGCGCTTGCGGCGCTTGCCGTATCGCTGATCATCGCCGTGCCGGCGGCCTTCGCGCTGGCGCGTTTCCCCTTCCGGGGCCGCTCGGCGCTGCTCGCCTTCTGGCTGCTGCCGTTGACGCTGCCGCATGTGGCGCTCGGCGTCGGCATGCTGAAGCTGTTGCAGATCTATGTGGCCGTGCCGCCCTTCATCGGCCTGGTGGCGATCCATGTGGTGGTCATCCTGCCTTTTGCCATCACGCTTCTGACGGCATCGGTGATCGGGCTGGACGAGGCGCAGGAAGAGGCCGCCGCCAGCCTCGGGGCGAACGCCTGGAAGCGCTTCCTGCTGGTGATCGTGCCGGGGCTGGCGCCCGGCCTGTTCGCCACCTCGATCGTCGGCTTCCTGCTGAGCTTCGACGAGGTGACGGTCACGAGCTTCCTCACCACCGCCCGCCTGACGACGCTGCCGGTGCGCCTCTATGCCGAGGCCTCGTTCGAGCTGAGGCCAACGGCGCATGCGCTGTCCTCCGTGCTGATCCTGCTGACGGTTGCGCTGCTTGCCATCGTCGGCCGCTTCGTCCGGCTGGACAGGCTCTACGCACGGTAGTGGGGTGGTTGGTTGTCATTGCCGATGGAGTGACCGCCTCTCGTCTTGCGTCACCCTCGGGCTTGACCCGAGGGTCCATTGGCATGTGCGGGCTTTTCATGAGCTTGCGACGTCTTCGGACGACTGTTGGCGCCTGTCGTGCGGAAGGATGCTTGGATCCTCGGGTCAAGCCCGAGGGTGACGCCGTACATGGACGAGAGACACTGCGAAAACGCTTTGTGAGTGAAAAGCTCAATCCGTTCGCTCCCGCATCACCGTCCTGATATTCTCCACGAATACGCTGGCAATCGCGGAGATGTTGCGGCGGCCGCCGATCAGCATCAATTGCTGGGTATCGGACTGGAACTCCCGGACCGGCACATAGACGAGGCGGCCCATGCGGCTTTCGAATGCGATATCGAAGGGCGTCAGGAAGGTGAGGTAACCTTCGCTCATCGCCAGATGCCGCATCATCTCGATCGAGTTGGCCTCGACAGCAAACGATATCTGCAGATTGGAGCGCGCAAACACCTGATCGATATGGGGTCGGATCGCCGTGGTCTGGTCGGCGCCGGCGACCGGATAGCCGACGCATTCGGAAAGGCGCACGCTGGTGGAGCGCGCCAGCGGATGATCGGGGGCCACCGCGACCCCGAGCCGGCCGATCGCGATCTCCAGAACGCTGATATCCGCATCCGAGGGAAAATCGAAGCCGAGGCCCATATCCGCCTCGCCGGCGCGCACCGCATTGCGGATATCGTCACCGGTGGTCATCAGTATCATACGCACGCTGACGCCGGGATTAGCGCGCTGGAACCGGCCGACGGCGCGCGGCAGGAGATTGGCGGCCAGCCCGCTCATCAGCGCGATCGTCACAACGCCGCGGCGCAGGCCTTTCAAGTCCTCCATCATCGCTTCGGCGCGGTTCATGCCCTTCAGCGTCTCGCGCACATGGCCAATGAGAATTTCGCCCGCCGCCGTCAGTGTCAGACGCCGCCGGCTGCGGTCGAAAAGCTGGGTGTCGAGCGCCTCTTCGAGAGCCGCGATCTGGCGGGAGATGGCCGACGCCGAGACATTCAGCCGCTCGGCCGTCTTGCGCACGGAGCCGGTGCGGGCAACTTCGTCGAGATAGTTGAGCAGTCGGCCATGAAGCATGGCGTTTCCTTTGTTGCCTTTGAGGCAACATTGTATGCGAAAATAAATGCTTTTAAAGTTACAAAAACTGACACAACATGGTCTCAGTGCTGAAGGCACTTGTGGCGACCGTAAAGCGTTTTTCCCCAGCAAAGCGGTGGTTTCAGCCTTCGGTTCCGGCATGAGCGGTCTTAAAGGTCTCCCACCACCTTGAAATGCTCCGCACCGCTCATGCCGGCCCCTATCTTCAGAAAAGAACTCCAGAGGGTTCCATGCTCACCTATGCATTCGAACAGGTCGAAAAGGCCGAGGTTTTCAAGATCGCGCCAACCGACACCAATTATTTTGCGATCCTCTTCGATCCGAAGAAGGACGGGATCGACAACATTTTCGTCATCGAGATATTCACCGTCGGCGGCGCGACGCCTCCGAACGAGCACAGCCACGCCCATGAATTCTTCTATGTCATCGAAGGAGAGGGTATTGCCTCCAGCGACGGCGAGGAAATGCCGATCAGGAAGGGCGATGCGCTGATTTTGCGTCCGGGTTCCGAACATGTGGTGAAGAATACCGGCTCCTCCAAGCTTTACACGCTGACGGTGATGACGCCGAACCAGGATTTCGCCGAGCTCATCCGTTCCGGCGAGCGCGTCTCGCTTGACGCCGAAGACCTGAAGGTGCTCACCGGGAAGGCGGCCTGATGCAGGAAGACGCCGATGCCCTGCCGCTCGGCCCCTCGCGGCTGAACCGCTGGCAGGTTTCCGCGGGCCGGGTGGACATGATCCGGCCCCAGCCCGCGCCGCGACCGCTTGTCGTGAAGGACGGCGACCGCGAGGTCGTTTTCGATCTCAACCGCACGGCCATCGTGATCATCGACATGCAGAATGACTTCTGTCATCCCGAAGGCTGGCTTGCCGGCATCGGGGTCGATGTGACGCCGGCGCGCAGGCCGATCGCGCCACTCAACCGGCTTCTGCCGGGCCTGCGTGAAGCCGAAGTTCCGGTCGTCTGGCTCAACTGGGGCAACCGCCCGGACAAGGCCAACCTGCCGCCGTCAACGCTCCATGTCTACAAGCCGACGGGCAGGGAAACCGGGATCGGCGATCCATTGCCCAATGGGGCCAATGTGCTGGAAAAGGACAGTTGGGCTGCCGCCATCGTCGATGAGCTGGAAATCGCCGAAACCGATATCGCGGTCGACAAGTTCCGCATGTCCGGCTTTCAGGACACCGAACTCGACAGCATATTGCGCAATCTCGGCGTTACGACCGTGCTGTTTGCCGGGGTAAACGCCGACCAGTGCGTGCTGTGCACGCTTCAGGACGCCAGTTTTCTGGGCTATGACTGTCTGCTGGTGGAGGATTGCGCGGCGACCACATCGCCGCAATTCTGCATGGATGCAACGCTTTACAATACCCGCCAGTGTTTCGGCTTCGTCTGTTCCTCGGATGATATCGTCGCCGGCCTTACCCGAGTAGACGCATGACGCAAGACAATCAGGCCGCGGTTCAGCCGGTCAACATTCCCGAGATTCTGGAAGAGGTCACCAAACTCTGCGATCTTTACGAAAAGGCGCTGATGGAAAACGACCTCGATACGCTGGATGCGCTGTTCTGGGAAAGCGAGCAGACGTTGCGCTACGGCGTTGCTGAGAATCTCTATGGCATTTCCGAAATCCGCGACTTCCGCAAGGGCAGGTCGGGCGGCTCGCCTCAGCGTGAGGTCATTCGCCGCCAGATTACCACCTTCGGCGGGGACTGCGCGGTCTGCGATCTCGAGTTCCAGCGGCCGGGCGCCGCCGTTCGGGGGCGGCAAAGCCAGACATGGATTCGCACTGCTTCCGGCTGGAAGGTTGCCGCCGCCCATGTATCGCTGATGGGCAATTCCCATTGAGGCCGTTTGCCGGGCAGCATCCCTGAATTTCGGGCGTGCGCTTCGCGTTGCGTTTTCAACGCGGCGCGTGCATGCTCCGGCCACTGTTCCTCCATTATCGGACATGTTTCATGACGCAGTCCATCGGTCCCTTTGTCGAACGTTTTGAACCTCCGGTCACCGCGGAGACGCCAGCTACAGAACTGCTTTCGGGGCTCACCGTCGCGGTCAAGGACAATTTCGACATCGCGGGCACCGTCACCGGCGGCGGCAACCCCGAATGGGCGGAAGATCAGGCCCCGGCAGCGCGTCATGCCTCTGCGGTGCAGACCCTTCTCGAAAATGGCGCGGCTCTTGTCGGCAAGGTTCATATGGATGAACTCGCCTATAGCCTGATGGGGGTGAATGCCCGGTTCGGCACACCGGAAAACCCGGCCGCGCCCTCGCGCGTGCCCGGTGGCTCATCCTCGGGCTCGGCCTCTGCGGTCGCATCGGGGCTGGCCGATATCGGGCTTGGCTCCGATACAGGTGGGTCGGTGCGGCTTCCGGCCTCCTTCTGCGGGCTTTTCGGCTGGCGGCCGACCCATGGGCTTGTATCGGGCGAGGGGCTCTTGCCGCTCGCAGAAAGCTACGACGTGCCGGGCTTTCTGACCCGCGATCTGGAAACGCTGTCCCTCCTTTGTGAAATCTTTGTCGATGGGCAAAGCGCCGATGAGGATGTCCGGCTGGTTTATCCCGCCGATGTCTGGCGGCTTTGCGAGGATGCGGCGGCGGCAGCCCTGAAAGCGGCACTGCCAAGAGGCGACCGCAATGACAGCCCGCTGCTTCCCGGCGGCGACCTGAAGGAATTGCTGCCGGTTTTCCGCACCCATCAGGGCTATGAGGCGTGGCAGCATTTCGGGTCCTGGATCGAAAGGCGTGAACCGGAATTCGGCCCCGGCATCCGCGAACGATTCGCCATGGCGGCGAAGATCACGGCGGAGGAATTCGAGGAGGCTAAGACGGGACGCGCCGCGTTTCGCGCGCATCTGGGCAGGGTCCTGTCGCCGGGGACCATCATGGTCTACCCGACGTCGCCGGGACCCGCGCCGCTTCTGACCGACGGCAATGACATTGTCGAGACCTTCCGCAACCGTGCCCTTTCGATGCTGGCCATTGCCGGTCATGGCGGCCTGCCGCAAGTGTCCGTTCCGCTTGCAGCAAGCCAGGGCTCGCCGCTCGGGCTTTCGCTGGTCGCGGCACCCGGCAGCGACAGGCTGCTGATCGAAACGGCGAAACGCTTCATCTGAGGGCATCATGCTTCATACCGCGAAAGGCTTTGACGGGGCGTTTTCCGCACCCCACGCTGCGGCAGCGCTGGCAGGCCGCGACATCTTGCGCGCTGGCGGCACGGCGATGGAGGCCATGGTCTCCGCAGCGGCGACGATCGCCGTCACCTATCCCCATATGAACGGCATTGGCGGCGATGGCTTCTGGTTGGTCCATCGACCGGGCCAGAAGGTGGTCGGCATCTCCGCTTGCGGCCAGGCGGCCGGCCTTGCAACGCCGGAGTGGTTCGCAGAGCGCGGGTACGACAAGGCGATGCCGACGCGCGGAGCGCTCGCTGCTCTTACCGTTCCCGGCACGATCGGCGGCTGGGAAAAGGCGCTGTCGCTGGTGGCGGACGAAAAGCGCCTGCCGCTCGAAAGAATTCTTTCTTCGGCGATCCACTATGCGGAAAACGGCATTGCTGTCACCGGAAACCAGGCGCTGTGCACGGCGGACAAGCTTGGCGGCCTGCGCGATGTCCCGGGCTTTGCCGACACATTCCTGATCGATGGCGAGGTTCCAAAGGCGGGAGCGCGACTTTGCCAGAAGCCGCTGGCGGCGACTTTGCGGAGGCTCGCAGCGGAAGGATTGTCTTCCTACTATTCCGGTGAACTCGCCCGCACCCATGCGGCCTTCCTTGAAGAGACCGGCTCTCCGCTGCGCTTCCCGGATTTCGCCGCCTATCAGGCGCGCATGGTCGACCCGCTTCATGTCGAGACCGCGCATGGAAGGCTGATGAACATGACCCCGCCGACCCAAGGGGTCGCCTCGCTGATGATCCTGGCCTTGTTCGATCGGCTGGGCGTCGGAGAGGCCGAAGGATTTGATCACCTCCATGGCTTGGTCGAAGCCACGAAGCAGGCCTTCCTCGTTCGCAATGCCGGGCTGGGCGATCCGGATTTCATGGCCGAACCCGCCCAAGCCTGGCTTGCCGATGATCGTCTCGATGCGCTTGCCGCGAAAATCGACATGAAGACGGCCTTGCCATGGCCCTATGAGCCTGCCGATGGCGATACGATCTGGATGGGCGCGGCGGATCGCTACGGCAATGTCGTCTCCTTTATCCAGAGCGTCTACTGGGAATTCGGCTCCGGCCTCACCTGTCCCGAGACCGGGGTTTTCTTCCAGAACCGCGGCGCCGGCTTCTCGTTTTCGCCCGGCCCCAACCAGCTTGCGCCTGGAAAACGTCCGTTCCATACCTTGAACCCCGCGCTTGCGCATCTGAGGGATGGCCGCGTGATGGCCTATGGCACGATGGGCGGGGAGGGCCAGCCGCAGACACAGGCCGCTCTGTTTTCGCGCCACGTGCAGTTCGGCCAGGATTTGCAGGCCGCCATTACCGCGCCGCGCTGGTTGCTCGGCCGCACCTGGGGGGAGGAAACCACGACGCTGAAGCTCGAGGACCGGTTTGATCCGGCACTCGTGACGGCATTGAAAGAGGCCGGCCATGATGTCGAAATGCTGTCTGCTTACAGCGATGCTGCCGGTCATGCAGGTGCAGTGGTGTTGCACGAAAACGGCCTGATGGAAGCGGCAACTGATCCGCGCGCGGATGGTCTGGCGCTTGTGGACTGATGCCTCTCAGGCCGGAAAGCGTTTGCGCAGAAAACCGTCGATGAAATCCCCGGGCTTTTCCTCCAGCAGCGGGAAGCCGAGTTTTCGGGCTGCTTCGGCTGCAAAACAGGCGGGAAAATTCTGCGATCCATAGAGTGGCGGATCCGTACGGTCGATCAGCGACAAGATGTCGTCTCCTGCCCGTTCTGCAAGCGCTGAAAGCAGCGCCTCGACAGTCAGCGACACGCCGGGCATCACCAGCGCCCGCGCATCTTCGGGGATACGACCCTCGATATTTGCCGCGTGGATGAGCTGGGCGACCGCCGTTTCCGGCGAGGCCAGCCAGTGGCGCACATCGCCGGAAGCGGGCAAAAGCGCGCGGCGTCCTTCCAGCGGTTCGCGGATGATGTTGGAAAAGAAGCCGGAATTGCCGTGGGTGGCTTCGCCGGGCCTCACTGCAATTGTCGGCAGGCGCAGGCAGATGCCGTCGACAAAGCCCATGCGCGAATAATCGGCGATGATTGCCTCGCTCATCAGCTTCTGCGTGCCGTAGGAACTGTCCGGCCGGGGCGTTGTCGTATCATCGATCAGCGCGGGAAAGGGTGCGCCATAGACCCCGATGGAGGAGGCGTGGACAAGGCGGGGGCAATAGTCATCGCCCGCAAGCCGGATGGCCTCGACGGTTGCCCGCACCGTATCGAAATTGATGTGATAGCCGATGGCGAAATTGCTGTCGGCCTGGCCCATGGCCGTCGCGGCCACGTGGAAGATCACATCCGGCCGGGACGCCACGACACGGCTGATCGTTTCGAAATCCGCCGCATCCCCGGTCACCCATTGCGTGCCGGTGCCACCGATATCGCTCTTGCGGATGTCGGAGAGGACGAGCGCATCAATGTTTTTCTTGCCAAGCCTGCCCGTTGCAATCAACGTTTCGGCAAGCGCGCGGCCGATCATGCCGGAAGCGCCGATGATAGCGACGGAGGTCATGGCCGCTCTCCTTGCTCCTACACCTTCACGCGTGGATAAAGGCCTATCTCGCGCGTTGTCGCCTTGTTGTACATCTGGTCGAGATAAGGCCGAACCTCCGCTGCACCCCTGCTCATTTCCGGGCAATGG
>NZ_DEPM01000231.1:15513-18771 GCF_002358775.1 Martelella sp. UBA3392 | reverse complement strand
CCATCCCGGCACCTCGGAACTGGTGGCCCGCGCCGTGCAGCAGGCCGTCATCGATTGTGGCATGCCGGCGGGCACGTTCTCGATGCTGCATGACACCGGCTATGAGATCGGCGGCGCGCTGGTCGCCCATCCGCTGATCCGCGCCGTCGGCTTCACCGGCTCCCGCCGGGGCGGTCTGGCGCTGGTGGATATTGCCGCAAGACGCGACATGCCGATCCCGGTCTATGCCGAGATGAGCGCGATCAACCCGGTCCTCCTGTTTCCCGAAGCGCTGAAGGCGCGCGGCGGCAAGATCGGTACGGCCTTTGCTGCATCGCTGACGCTTGGCGCCGGCCAGTTCTGCACCAATCCCGGCCTGATCCTCGCCGTCGAAGGCGAGGGGCTCGATGCCTTCAAGGCGAGCGCCGTCGAGGCGCTGAAGGCCGTGCCGGCCCAGACGATGCTGACCGCCGGCATCTGCAAGGCCTATCGCGACGGTGTTGCAAAACTGGTCGGCCACAGCGATGTGACTCAGCTTGCCGAAGGGCAGGAGGGCGACGAGTTTCACGGCCAGGCCGCCCTTTTCGAAACGACGGCCGCCTCGTTCCTCAAGGACAAAAGCCTGCATGATGAAGTCTTCGGCGGTGCCGGCCTGATCGTCAGATGCCGCGATCTGGCGGAACTCGAAACCGTGGTCGATGGTCTGGAAGGTCAGTTGACGGTGGCGCTGCACATCGACGAAGGCGACCATCCGGCGGCGGCGAAACTGATGCCGAAGCTGGAAATGCTGGCAGGCCGCCTGCTCGTCAACGGGTTTGGCACCGGCGTCGAGGTGTCGCCGGCCATGGTCCATGGCGGGCCCTATCCGGCGACCTCGGACGTGCGCTCGACCTCGGTCGGCACGCTCGCGATCGACCGCTTCCTCCGTCCGGTCTCCTATCAGGATATGCCGGCGGACCTGCTTCCCGACGCGTTGCGCGGGTAACGGCTGCGAACTGCCGCGCCCGGTTGCCACGACTGTCGGTACCGGGCGCGATCTCGATTGAACCTGCCCCCGGGTCTCCCCATCTGATGGGATATCGAGGGAGACAACGGATTGAGTGAAGACCGGAATTCAGCGCCTTTTCGGATCGAGGCAGGCTTGCGTTCGCAACACCGCCATCTCGCCGCGCGGGGATACTGGCGGGCATTTTCGCGCAAACTGCGCTATCCGCTTGGCCCCGAGGCGAAGGCGGTCGCTTTCATTGAACGCGCAATCGATCCCGACCATGCGATCAGCGCGGTCTCGCAAAACGGCGATTTTCTTGGCGTGGCCGGTTTCAAGTCGCCGGAAGGGGCGTTTATCGGCGGCGGTTTCAGGGACTTGGCGGCAACGTTCGGATGGTTCGGCGCGACATTCCGCGGTCTGTTGATCGGCATTCTGGAGCGTGATTGCGAGCCGGGCACGCTGCTTATGGATGGCATATTCGTCGAACCCCATGCGCGAGGAAGGGGAATCGGGAAAGCCCTGTTGAAGGCTATCGAGTCACGTGCCGCATCCATGGGCCTTCACCATGTTCGCCTCGACGTTATCGACACCAATCCGCGCGCGCGTGCCCTCTACGAACGGGAGGGCTTCGTCGAGAAATCCGTTCAGTCGCTCGGGCCGCTGAGCCCTGTTTTCGGCTTCTCAACGGCGACCCAGATGACAAAGCGCGTCGGCATTTGACGGATATTGCTTCCGGTTCGCTATGAGGAGAGATCCGAACAGCGGCAATTTTGCACCCTTCAAAGACCGCTAACGCTGACTGACAGCGCAAAAAAAAGCCCGACCGAAACCGGGCTTTTTCAACTCTCGGCGTGTCGACGCTCAGGCGGGGGCTGCGGCCGATGCGCGGATACGCACGCCGAACATCACCGTGGTGGCGGAGAGCAGCAGCAGGACGCCGCTTGCAAACACCGTCCCGGTGCCGCCCGCCGCGTCGAACACGACGCCGCCGAGGCCGGCTCCAAGCGCGATCGCGAGCTGGATGGTGGCGACGAACAGGCCGCCGGCACTCTCGGCCTCGTCGGACACGGTGCGCGTGATCCAGCTCGACCAGGCCACCGGAACGCCGCCGAAGATCATGCCCCACAGCACGACCGAGACGGTGTCGCTCACCGGATTGCCGCCGAAGACGACCATGACCATCGCCAGCGTCCCCATCGAAAGCGGCACGAGCACCAGGGTCAGGCGAAGGCTCAGCTGGGCCATGCGGCCGGCAAGGACGGTGCCGAAGAAATTGGCGATGCCGAAACCGAGCAGGATGATGGCAATCGCCTCGATCGAAAACCCGCCCCGGGTCTCCAGATAGGCCCTGAGATAGGTGAAGAACACGAAGTGGCCGCCAAAGACCAGGAGGACCGCCATCATCCCAATGCCGATGCCGGGGCGCAGCAGAACCTCGCCAAGCGTTCTCAACCGGGCCATGCCGGCGGGCCGCATGCTGGGCAGGCTGCGCCATTGCGCGACGAGTGAAATCGCGCCGAGAAGCGACGCCAGCAGGAAAACGCCCCGCCATCCGATGATCTCGCCGAGATAGCTGCCGACCGGCGCGGCGAAAACCGTCGCGGCGGATACGCCGCTCATCAGGATGGAGAGCGCCCGCGGAACCAGACCCGGCGGAACGAGGCGCATGGTGACCGCAGTCGACATCGCCCAGAAGCCGCCGAGCGCGATGCCCAGCAGAACCCGGCCCGCCAGAAGCATATAGACGCCCTGGGCGAAGGCGACCATCAGATTGGAGACGATCAGCAGGACGGAGAAGGTCATCATCATGTTGCGCCGGTCGGCGCCGCGCGCGGCGGCCGAGATCAACAGGCTCACGGCAAAGCCGAACATCGCCGTCATCGTCACCGCCTGGCCGGCGGCGCCTTCGGAGATGCCGAGATCGGCGGCAATCGGCGTCAGCAGGCTCGCCGGCAGGAATTCGGCGGTGACAAGGCCGAAGACGCCCAGCGTCATCGCCGTCACGGCGCCCCATGCGGGCGCGCCGTCCGCCTTCTCGTTCATAACAGGGTTCATTGCGATATCCTTCGCGATGGGAGGTGGAGGAGGATGGGCTGAAGTTAGGCTGGACAGGCCGGACTTTCTATGCCAGTAAATCCGCTATGCATGATCATCCGTCCGAAACATCGCCGCGTTCACGCGATGCCGATCTCGTCAGCGAGCTCCTGCTCGGCATGCGGCTTGTCGGCATCGATTATCGCCGCATCGAGCTTGCCGAACCGTTTTCCTATTCCTTCGGCGCTCAGGACGAC
>NZ_DEPM01000231.1:13623-15132 GCF_002358775.1 Martelella sp. UBA3392 | reverse complement strand
GGCGAGGTCCATGTCATGGGCGCCGGCGATGCGGCTTTGTTGCCGCATGGCGGATTGCACCGGCTGGCCTCATCGCCCGACAATCCCGCGCCATGCGCCGACCTGACGGCCCTGCCGTCCTCCCCGATCTGCCCGAGCGTCAAGGAGATCAGGACCTGCGAGGCGACGCCGCCGGAAGAGCGGGTCGTGCTGTTTTCCGCATGCATGGATTTCGACCTCGGCAGCATGCACCCGCTGGTGGCGATGATGCCGGAGGTGATGCGCGTCGGCACGCTGACCGACCGCTACCCCGAAATTCTGCCGATGCTGGAGGCGATGGCCCGGGAGGCCAGGGACGGCCGCGCCGGCTATGCCGGCATTCTCGCCCGGCTTGCCGATGTGGTTGCCGCCTGCATCGTCCGGGCATGGGTCGAATGCGGCTGCGGTGATGCCACCGGCTGGATCGCCGCGCTGCGCGATCCTCGTCTGGGCCGCGTGCTCTTGGCGCTCCATCGCGAGCCCGGTCGCAACTGGTCCGTGGCCGAACTCGCGCGCGAGATGGGTGTTTCGCGCTCGGTTTTCGCCGAGCGCTTCCTCGATGTCACCGGCGTGACGCCGGTGCGTTATCTTACCGAAATGCGCATGCGTCTTGCCGCCGATTGGATAGCCCGCGAGGGCGTGCCGATCGACACCGCCGCCCATCGCCTCGGCTACGGCTCGCAGGCCGCGTTCAGCCGCGCCTTCAAGCGCATTACCGGCCATCCGCCAAGCCGCATCGCCGCCGGCACGACCGCCCAGATGTAGACGGTTACGCGTCCTGAACCGCGCCTGCGCTAGTGAACAGCGAGCGCCTGTTCGGTTTCGAGGTCGAACAGGTGCATGCGGTTGAGGTCGAAGGACAGCGGCACGGTGGTGCCGGCGCGCAGGCTCTCCTCGGGTTCGACGCTCGCGCAAATCTCCGTCCCCGCGATGCTGAAATAGGCCATGGTGGTGGCGCCGAGCGGCTCGACCAGATCGATCGCGGCATCGAAAGGCACGAAACCGCTGCGCTCCTGCCGAAGCGTGATCGCCTCGGGGCGGATGCCGAAGGTGGCCGCGCGGCCGGCATGGGAGCGGAACGCGGCGGCCCTTGCCTCGGGAATCGCCATGCGGTTGCCGTCCTCGAACACCACGAAAAGCGTGCCGTCCGCCTCTTCGAGCCTCACCGGCAGGAAGTTCATCGACGGTGAACCGATGAAGCCGGCGACGAACTTGCTGACCGGCCGCGAATAGAGTTCCTGCGGCGCACCCATCTGCTCGACAAGGCCCTGGTTCATCACCACCACGCGGTCGGCCATGGTCATGGCTTCCACCTGGTCGTGGGTGACGTAGACGGTCGTCGTCGGCAGCAATTGGTGCAGCCGCTTGATCTCGGTGCGCATGCTGACCCTGAGCTTGGCGTCGAGGTTCGACAAAGGCTCGTCGAACAGGAAGACTTTCGGATCGCGCACGATGGCGCGCCCCATGGCCACGCGCTGGCGCTGGCCGCCG
>NZ_DEPM01000231.1:992-13315 GCF_002358775.1 Martelella sp. UBA3392 | reverse complement strand
GGCGCTGGCCGCCGGAAAGCGCGCCGGGGCGGCGATCCAGCAGTTCCGATATCCGAAGCGTATTGGTCGCCTCGGTGATGCGTTTTTCGATTTCGGCCTTCGGCAAGCGCTGCTGTTCGAGGCAAAACGCGATGTTCTCGCGCACGCTCATATGGGGATAGAGCGCGTAGTTCTGGAACACCATGGCGATATCGCGCTTGCCCGGAGGCAGGCGGTTGACGACGTCGTCGCCGATGAGGATCTGGCCGCCGGAAATATGTTCCAGCCCGGCGATCATCCGGAGCGTCGTCGATTTCCCACAGCCCGACGGGCCGACGAAGACCACGAACTCCTTGTCCTCGATATCGAGATTGATGCCCCGGACGGCCTCATAGATGCCGTAGGACTTGACCACATTCCTCAGTGTCAGCCTTGCCATGTCCGTCTCCTATTTTTCCGCCAGCCAGACCTGCATGGCGCCCGCTTCCCGATTGGCCCAGAGGTGGTAGGGAATGGCGCGAAACGGCTTTGGCTTGAGGGCAGGGGGCGCGGTCCGGTAAAGCCCTCCGTCAAAGCCGTCCGCCGCCGCCTCATAACCTTCGCCTTCCAGCACCACCGCGCCGCCGAGAAGATCGGCGTCATAGCGCGGCTCGAGGCGGGCATCGGGCGCAATCCGCAGGCGCTGCGGTTCGGTGCCGATATCGGCTTCCTCGACGCAGTAGACCACCGGGCCGCGGCGCAGCGCCACCCGCCCGGCATCCTCGCCGACGGCCGGATGGGCATAGAGCCGCTCCACCGGCATGTCGAAGTGCAGGCGCAGTTCGTCGCCATCCTTGAAAGTGCCGCTGATCTCGGCATAGCCCTTGACCGGGGCAAGCGGAACGTCGCGTCCGTTGAGCGTCGCCCGCGCGTTCCGGCACCAGCCGGGAATGCGCAGTTTCAGCGTGAGGTCGGTCGGCTCGAAAAGGCCGAGCGCGATGCGGATGTCGCCGTCCCAGGGATAGGCCGTGTCTTGTCTCAGTCGCACGAAGGTGCCGTCGAGATCGAATTCGGCGACATTGGCGCCGTAGAGATGCACCGCGATCTCCTTGCCCTTCGTGGTGTAGAAATACTTTCCGAGCGAGGTGATGAAGCGGGCGATATTGGTTGGGCAGCAGGGGCAGTAGTGCCATTTCCAGCGGCGGTTCTGGCCGTGGCTTTCCAGCACGTTCTCGTAGAAATAATGCTCGCCATCGCGGGCTATGCCGGAGAGCGCGCCGTTGAACAGCACTGTTTCGAGCTGGTCGGTATATTTGCCGTCGAGATCGATCTCGGCCATGCGCGAACACCAGAAGCCGAGCGCGACCGCCGCGCAGGTCTCCGCATAGGCGGTCTCGTTGGGCAGATCGAAGGCGCGGGTGAAACCCTCGTTCGCGCCCGACGGACCCAGCCCGCCGGTGACATAGAGCTGGCGGCCGGTGAGATCGGCGAACAGCCGGTCGGCGGCATCCTTCAGGGTCGGATCGTCGTTTTCGAAGGCCAGATCGGTCATCGCCGAAAGCAGATACATAGCTCTGACGGCGTGGCCGACGACCTCGGTCTGCTCGCGTACCGGCTTGTGGGCCTGGCTGTAGGCATAGGTCTCGAACACATAGTCGGCCGGGTCCTCGCCACGGCGGCGGGCTTCGTCGTCGAAATAGGAGGGCATCTGCCCGCGTTCGTCGACCAGCCAGGTCGCGAGCTTCAGGTGGCGCGGATCGCCGGTCACCCGGTAGAGCTTCACCAGCGCCAACTCGATTTCCTCATGCGCATCGTAACCGCGAAGCTTGCCGGGTTCGGGGCCGAAGGTGTCGATGATATTGTCGACGGCGCGGATCATCACGTCGAGGAAGCGGCGCTTGCCGGTCGCCTCGAAATAGGCGACCGCGCCTTCCAGCAGGTGGCCCATCGAATACATCTCGTGGAGATCGCGCAGATTGGTCCAGCGCTTTTCCGGCTCGCGGCGGATGAACCAGCTGTTGAGATAGCCGTCCTGCATCTGGCCGTGTTCCAGCTTTTCGACGATGGCGTCGATCTTCGCCTCGATATCCGGGTTCGGATGGTTCTTCAGCGTATAGCTCGCCGCCTCGATCCACTTGCCGAAATCGGAATCGAAGAAATGCTGCATCGACAATCCGCTCGGCTGGATCGGGCGCGCCAGCGGGCCCGGCGGGTTGTCGAAATCCAGAACCTCGAGAAAGCCTTCCTCTTCCAGCCGCTTGTGCTGGGTGGGAATGGTGACGTCGCGGACCGTCTCCTGCCAGCTTTTCCAGAAACCGCCATCAAAGGCGACGCGGGTGTGATCGACGGGCACGTAGCGGTCAAAGCGGCGAGACGCGGACGATGACATGGGGACTCCTTGGGATTTGGTATTCATTTGACGGCCCCGGCGGTCAGCCCGCGCACATAATAGCGCTGCAGCGCCAGGAACATCACGATGCAGGGGATCATGGTGAGCGAGATACCGGCCTGGAGCGCACCCCAGTCGATGATGCCGTAAATGCCGGAGGAGACGTTTACCAGCATGATCGGCAGGGTGAACTTGTTCTGGTCCGACAGGAAGATCAGCGCGGCCAGGAACTCGTTCCAGGAATTGAGGAAGGCAAACATCACGACGGTGGCCACGCCCGGCAGCGCCAGCGGCATCAATATGCGTCGCACCAGCGTCCATTGCGACGCGCCATCAATGCGCGCGGCCTCGACCAGCGCCTTGGGGATCGCGTCGAAGGCGTTGCGCATCATGAAGATCGAGAAGGGCAGCTGAAACGTGGTGTAGATCAGCACCAGGCCCAGAAGGCTGTTCTGCAGATGCAGGAATTTCAGGATCAGGAACAGCGGCGTCAGGATCGACTGGAACGGGATCATCATCGTCGCCATGACGAGGACGAAGATCAGCGTCTGGCCGGGGAACCGAAATTTGGAAAACCCGTAGCCCGCTGGCACCGCGACGGCGACGGTGAAGGCGATGGTGCCGAGCGCGATCAGCACCGAATTGGTGGCATAGACATACCAGCCGGCCCCGACATTTTCGAGACGGCGATAATTTTCCAGCGAAAACGCCTTGGAAAACAGCGCCACCGGATGTGCCAGCGCCTCTGCCGCCGGTTTGAAGGAATTGGCGAACGACCAGATGATCGGCATCAGGAAGAACACCGCCAGAATGATCATCGCCAGAAGTATGGGGAGACGGCCGGCAACCGCGCCATAGCCTTCATCGGCTTCCATGAACAGGCTTTTCACTCTCATCGTCCGTCCTCCGGGCGCTGGCGCATGAAGGAAAGCTGGATCGAGCTGATGGCGACGAGAACGACCAGAAGCGCGAAGGAGAGCGCGGAGCCGTAGCCGAGCCGGTAGGAGGAGAACGAGGCGAGATAGATGGTGAATACCGCCGAGATCGTGCTGTTGTTCGGCCCGCCCTGGGTGATGATGAAGAACTGGTCGAAGGCAAGCATGGACGAGGTGACGTTGAGGATCAGCGCCAGCAGAACCGAATTGCGCATCAGCGGCAGGGTGATCCGGCGGAAGCGGCTGAAGGGGCCAGCGCCATCGATCCGGGCGGCCTCGATCACGTCATTCGGGATGCTCTGCAGGCCGGTCAGAAGGATGACCATGGTGAAGCCGGCGGTCTTCCAGACCACCATCAGAATGATCACGGCGAGCGCCGGCCAGAAGCTTTCAAGCGGGCGCGGCGCATGATCGACAAGGCCAAGCCCGGTCAGAAGCCGCGCGAACACGCCGCTATCGGGGTTCAGCAGCCAGAGCCACAGCGTGGAAGCAGCGCCGAAGCCGATGACCACCGGCATGAAGAACACGGTGCGGAAGAAGCCGACGCTGCGCAGCGGCCGGTCGACCAGAAGTGCCAGCGGCAGGGCAACTGCCATGATCGCGGTGGTGACGAGCACCGTGTAAAGCAGTGTGAAGCCGAAGGACTGCCAGAGCTGGCTATCGCCCAGAAGCTCGGCGTAGTTTTCAAGGCCGATGAACTTGCGGCGACCGAGCAGCGGCCAGCGGAAAAAGCTCATCCACACCGTCATGACCAGCGGAATGATGAACAGGCCGATGATGAACACCATGCTCGGCGCGATGAAGGCCAGGCCCAGCCAGCCATGCGGCTCATCGTTGCCCGCCTGCCGGCGTTTCTGAAACGCGCGCTTGAGAAACAAGACGTGAAATCCCTGGGTTTGGTGATGTCTGCGGGGCCACGCGGTGGCTTCCCCGAGGCTCTGCTATCCCCTGCAGGGGAGAGCCACGGGCGGCGCAGGCCGCCCGCAGCCGCGCGTCACGGATTGGTGCGGTCGAGGATCTTGGTGAAATCCTCCTGCGCGGTTTCGATCGCGCCATCCACATCATCGCCGAAGACCGCGCTCTGGATCAGGTTCAGGAACGGACCGGTGCGGCTGACGAAAAGCTCGTCGGAGGCGTAGGTGTAGGGCGTGCGCGCCTTGGACAGGATGTCATAGGCGATGAGGTTGCGCGGGTCGAAATTGGCATAGGCCTCTTCCGCCAGATCGGTGCGCGAGGGCATGCCGGCTTCCTGCGTGATGAACACCTGCTGCTCGGGCTCCATGTAGAATTTCACGAAATCCTCGATCACGGCCTTCTTTTCAGGCGCGATGCCCTTGATCGTGGCGAGCGTGTCGCCGCCGGCAAAGCTCGACTGGCCGCCCGTCGGGCCTGGGATCGGGGCGACGGCGAAATTGACGTCGGGATAGGTGCTGGTCAGTAGGTTGACGATGTAGGACCCGGTCATCAGCACGCCGACCTTGCCGGAGGCAAAGGCCTCGACGGCATTGTTGCCGTTGCCGGAGCGCGACGTCGGGTGGATCGTGCCGGCCTGCCACATCGTGCGGTAGTCTTCCAGCGTTTCCCGCATGGCCGGCGTGTCGATGGTCGCTTCGCGGCCGTCATCGGTCAGGATATCGGCATCGGCCGCCCAGATATGCGGCAGGAAGTCGTAGATCAGCCAGCTTCCGGAATTGGCAACGAAATAGAAGCCGTAGATGTCGTCGCCGAGCGCGCTGATCTTCTCGGCATCTTCGACGATCTCGTCGAGCGATGCAGGGGCCTTCTCGGGATCGAGGCCGGCTTGTTCGAACAGGTCGGTATTGTAGGCGATGATCGAGGCGTCGGGCAGGGCGGGGACGCCGTAGATCTTGCCGTCATAGGTGGCTAGCCGGATATGGGACGGGCTCAGCGCATCGGCATAGGGCAGGCCCTCGACGAAGCCGGTCATGTCCTCCAGCGTGTCGTTGGCCGCGAATGTCGGCAGGTAGATCAGGTCGAGCACCGCGCCTTCGGGCGGCGCGCCGCCGGCGATCGCGGCGCCGAGCTTCGGCACCATCTGTTCGGCGATCACCGCGGTGACGTTGACGGTGTCGTCATGGGCGGCGTTGTACTTCTCGGCGAGCGCCTGCAGCACGGCGGCCGACGAGGTGCGAACCCAGAGGTTTACCTCCTCCGCCTGGGCCCATGAAGCGGATGCCGCCAGCGTGACTGCGGCAAGCATGAGTTTGGTTTTCAGCATGTCATTCCCCTTCTCGTTTTCGTCATTCTTCTTGACGTTTGATAACGGTATGGGAGAAAAATTTCGTTGTCGACAATTTGTGTTCATCTGCTTGCAAAAACCTTTTTGCAACATTGTTTTTGTTTGATAAAAGCTTTTATCAGCAAACTGGAACCGTCATGATAAAGCCCATTCAGCACCGCAGATGCACCCTCAGGGATGTCGCCAAGGCGGCCGATGTCAGCCTGTCGACGGCGTCGAATGCGCTGAACGGCGTCGGCCGTGTCAATGCCGAGACCCGGGAGCGGGTGCTGCGGGTGGCGCGGGAAATCGGCTTCCGGCCGAACGCGCTCGCCCGCAGCCTATTGAGCCGCCGAAGCCTCACCATCGGCATCATCACCGACGACACCTATGGCCGGCTGACCCTGCCGATCAGCTCGGGCGTCTCGGAGGTTCTGGTCGATCACGGCGTCTCGGCGTTCCTCTGCGCCACCAGCGGCGACAAGCGGCTCGCCGAGCTTCATCTTCAGGCGCTGCTCGACAAGCAGGTCGACGGCATCATCTTCACGGCGACCCGCCTCGACGTCGATCCCCCCATCGATCTCACCGCCCTTACCATTCCCGTCGTCTATGCCTTCGCGGCCGGGCCACCACACAGCACCAGTTTCGTTCCCGACGACGCCCATGGCGCGATGCTGGCGCTCACCTGTCTCGAGGAGGCCGGCTGTCGCGACATTCTTCACATTACCGGGCCGGAAACCTGGCTTGCGGCCCGGCATCGCGCGGCGGCCTATCGTGCCCGATGCCGGCCGGCATCACCGGTGATGTTCGGAGAATGGTCGGAGGAATGGGGCCACGCGGCGATCGAGCAGGTGCTGGCCACGCGCGAAAAACTCCCTGATGGCATCTTCTGCGGCAGCGACGAAATCGCCCGCGGCGCCCTCGATGGATTGCGCGACCACGGCATTTCGGCGCCGGACGATGTCTCGGTGGTCGGTTTCGACAACTGGGAGGTCGTGTCGCGTCAGACCCGCCCGCCGCTGACGACCATCGATATGGAGCTCAAGGAAATCGGCCACCGCGCCGGGCTGGCGATGCTGCGGCTGACCCGGAACGAGCCCGTCGACAAGGGCATCATCCGGCTTCCGTGCTCGCTCGTCCGGCGCGAGAGCGTTGCGAGGCGACCGGACGATGGCCCAATCCTTCTGCGGTCGCGTGACTAAGGCCTTCAGCCCGAAATAAAGCCGGCGTGGACGGAAGCCGCCTCAGCCTCTCGCAACGCTCAGGCAAAGCTGGGCGGGGATGGTGAGGTCGCGCACGATCGCGGCGACGCGCTCCGGCGTATACTGGCCCGTCTCGTGCAGCATGTTGACCGTGGCGACCAGTTCGCCACCGAGAATGACCGGCAGGTTGACCACCGACTGGCAGCCGAGCGAGTCGATCAACTCATAGTCCGGGAACACCTTGGCGATGTCCTCGATCGTGTTGGCGACGAAGGGGCGGCGTTCAATGTGGACGATGTCGAACCAGGCGTCGCGGTGGATCGGCTTGGTGCCGGTCGCCGGATAGGATACGGGATCGCTGGTATAGGCGCGACGCGCCAGACCCGCTTCCATGTCCACCGTCATCACCGTGAACAGCTTCACGCCGACGGTGGCTTCGGTCAGCCGCTGGAGCGCTTCGAAAGCGGCGTCGGGCGTGGTGGCGGCCGCGATGTCGGTGGCAAAGCGGGCGAGTGCCGTTTCGGTGGTCATGTCAGTGTCCTTCGGTATGTCCGCCGCTCGCCGCATAGAGCTCGCGGGCGTAGGGGTGGGTCAGGGTGCCGGTCTTGAGCTTCTCGACGCCGGCGATCTCGACGATCTGTCCTCGCCGCATCACCGCCAGCCGGTCGCAGAGAAACGAGACCACCGGCAGGTTGTGGGTGACCAGCAGGAAGGTGAGGTTCTGCTCCGCGCGCAAACGCTTCAGGAGATTGAGGATTTCGGCCTGCACAGAAACGTCGAGCGCCGAGGTCGGCTCGTCGAGCAACAGGATCTTCGGCTCCAGCATCAGGGCGCGGGCAATCGCCACGCGCTGGCGCTGGCCGCCGGAAAGCTGGTGCGGAAAGCGGAACCGGAAACGCCGATCGAGGCCGACGGCGGCCAGCATCGCCTCCACCCGTTCGGAACGGTTGCCGATCCCGTGGATGGCGAGCGGCTCTGAAAGCGTGGCATCGATGGTCTTGCGCGGATGGATCGAGCCGTAGGGGTCCTGAAACACCATCTGGCAGTTGCGGGCGAAATCCTTGTCGAGTTTCTTGCCGCGCGGCTTGCCGAGAACGGCGATGTCGCCGGTCCAGTCCGGCGCAAGCCCGGCGATCGCGCGCAGGATGGTCGACTTGCCGGAACCGCTTTCACCGACAAGCGCGAAACTCTCGCCCTCCGCCACGGTCAGCCCGGCGCCAAACACGACCTTGGTGTCGCCATAGGAAATATCGACATTGTTCAGGGAAAGCGCGGTCATCACGTGTCTCCCCGTTCCAGCACCGGCAGGAAGTCGCGGTCCTCGTCCATGCGCGGCATCGCTGCCAGCAGGCCGCGCGTATAGGGATGGCGCGCCTTCGAAAGCTCGGACGCCACGCATTCTTCGACGATCTCGCCGGAGCGCATCACCAGAATGCGGTCGCAATAGCGCGACACCAGATCGAGATCATGGCTGATGAAGATCAGCCCCATGCCCTTGTCGCGCACCAGCCGGTCCATGATGTCGAGCACCTGGCCCTGCACCGAAACGTCGAGCGCGGAGGTCGGCTCGTCGGCGATCAGGAGGTCCGGTTCGGGGATCAGCATCATCGCGATCATCACCCGCTGGCCCATGCCGCCGGAGATTTCGTGCGGATAAAGGCCCATCACCCGCTCGGGATCGTCGATCCTGACCGATTCCAGCATGGCGATGCTGCGTTCGCGGATTGCGCGGCGCGACAGCGAGAAATGCGCCGCCAGTGCTTCACCGATCTGCGCCCCGATGGTCAGCACCGGGTTGAGCGAGAATTTCGGGTCCTGCATCACCATCGAGATGCGTGCGCCTCGGATTTTCCGCATCTGCCGGGAGGATTGCGCCAGGATATCGATGCCGTCGAAATCGAGACTGTCGGCGGTGACACGGCCGGGCGGGGCGATCAGCTTCAGGATCGAACGGCCGGTCATCGACTTGCCGGAGCCGGATTCGCCAACAATGCCGAGGCGCTCGCGGCCCAGCGTGAAGGAAAGCCCCTTCACCACCTCGACGCGGCCCTTGTGGGTCGGGAAGGAGACGCGGAGGTTCTGGATATCAAGGAGCGCCGTCATCGTCCCGCCCCCTGTTTCGGATCGAGCACGTCGCGCAACCCGTCGCCGAGGAAACAGAAGCCGAGGCTGACGACGAGGATCGCAAAGCCCGGCATGGTCGCCACCCACCACTGGTCGAGGATGAAGGCCCGCCCGCGCGAGATCATTGCGCCCCATTCCGGCAGCGGCGGCTGCGCGCCAAGCCCGATGAAGCCAAGGCCCGCCGCCGTCAGGATGATGCCGGCCATGTCGAGCGTGACGCGGATGATCATCGAGGAGGTGCAGAGCGGCAGGATATGGCGGAAGATGATCCGCGCCGGGGACGCCCCCTGCATCCGCACCGCGTCGATGAATTCGGAATTGCGAAACGTCATGGTCTCGGCGCGGGCAATGCGGGCATAGGCCGGCCATGCGGTGATCGCGATCGCGATGATCGCGTTCTCGATGCCGGGGCCGAGCGCGGCGACGAAGGCGAGCGCCAGGATCAGCTTCGGCATCGACAGGAACACGTCTGTGATGCCCATCATGATACGGTCGGTCCAGCCGCCGAAATAGGCCGAGACCGCGCCGGCAAGCAGGCCGATCGGTGCGGAGATGATGGCGACCAGAGCCACGATCATCAGCGTGATCCGCGCGCCGTAGATGACGCGGGAGAGAATATCGCGGCCGAGTTCATCCGTCCCCATCCAGTGCTCGAGGCTCGGCGGCTGCAGCCGTTCGCCGAGCGCCTGCCCGAAGGGGGAATAGGGCGCAAGCCACGGCGCGAAGACAGCCATCACGATCAACAGCAGCACGATCACAAGCCCGATCGTGGCCAGCGGATTGGCAAGCAGCGCAAGGCTCGCGCGATAGGCGGCACCAAGACGCGCCTGCAGCCGCGATGTCGGGGAATCGGCAAGAAGCCAGTCGGTCATCGGCGGGCCCTCGGGTCGATGACGCGGTAGAGCACGTCGGAGAGTTTGTTGATCAGGATGAACACCGCGCCGACCACCAGCGTCGCGCCGAGCACGGCGTTCATGTCGGCGTTCAGGAGCGCCGTCGTCAGGTAATTGCCGATGCCGGGCCAGGAAAACACCGTCTCGATCATCACCGAGCCCTCGAGCAGGCCTGCGAAAGAAAGGCCGATCACGGTGATCAGCGGCACCAGGATCGGCCGGAAGGCGTGACGCCAGATCACCAGCCATTCGGCAACGCCCTTGACCCGGGCGGTGGTGACGAAATCCTGCCCAAGCTGGTCGAGCATGAAGGAGCGGGTCATGCGGGCGATATAGGCGAGGCTGAAGAAGCCCAGCACCGAGGCCGGCAGGATGATATGCGAGATGGCGTTGAAGAAGATGTCTGTTTCGCCGGCGATCAGGCTGTCCACCAGAATGAGGCCGGTCACTGGCGGCACCAGCCCGTCATAGAAGATATCGAGCCGCCCCGGCCCGCCGACGAGGCCGAAGCGGGCGTAAAACAGCGCAAGCCCCACAAGACCCAGCCAGAAGGCGGGCACCGAATAGCCGAGCATGCCGATGACGCGGATAACCTGATCGAGCGGGCGGCCACGGTGGGCGGCGGCATAGACGCCCATGGGCACGCCGAGCAGAACGCCGATAATGATGCCGATCGTCGCCATTTCCAGCGTCGCCGGGAAGAACCGGGCGAGATCTTCCGAGACGAGCCGTCCGGTGGAGACGGAGTGGCCGAAATCGCCCGACAGCACATTGACGACATAATGAAAGAACTGCACCGGCAGCGGCTGGTCGAGCCCCATCTGCACGCGGGCGGCCTCATAGACCTCCGGTGTCGCGCGATCGCCGACCACCGCAAGCACGGGGTCGATCGGGATCACCCGGCCGATGAAGAAGGTGATGGCGAGGAGGCCGAGAAAGGTGAACGCGATGGTGACCAGCACCGAGGCGATGGCGCCCAGCATGCGTCCGCCGCGCCTGATGCGCGACGGTCCGGCCACGGGCATCGTTTCGTTTGTCGGGCCGGCTGGCTCAAAACTCAATTCGGGTCTTTCCCTTGTCTGACGGGAGGCTCTGCCGCCGCAAGGCGCGGCGCGATGAATATTTTCGCTTGGATAATACAAGTATTTTTGCTTAGATCAAAAAAATTTTGATCGGGATGGAATATGCGCGAAACGCTCGCCGCCATGCGGGACACGACACAACCCAGGGTCGGATCGATCATCCGGGCCCGCCGGCAGCAGATGCAGATGACGCTGACGGCGCTCAGCCAGGCATCGGGCGTCTCCGTCGGCTATCTGAGCCAGGTCGAACGCGACCAGGCGGTGCCCTCGCTCGGCACGCTGGCGCAGATTGCCCGGGCGCTCGGCGTCGGCATCGATTACTTCATCGCCGCGCCGACGCCGCGCGACGCGCTGACTCGGGAGGGTGAGCGCACCAAATTCTCGGTCGACGGCTCGTCGGTGATCTATGAGCGTCTCGGGTCCGATTTTCCCGGTAATACGCTCTCCTCCTTCGTGATGACCGTGCCGCCCGGTTACCGCTCGGAACTCGTCAGCCACGAGGGCGAGGAAATCATCTACGTGCTGGAGGGATCGATCACCCAGCGCGTCGATAATGAGGAAATGATCATGTCGGCGGGCGACAGCCTGCATTTCCGCGGCAGCCAGCCGCATGCATGGTCGAACCATACGGACAGGCCGGCAAAGCTTCTCTGGGCGGGCACGCTGGCACTCTTCCGCTCCAATGCCGCCCCGAAACCAGCCGCACAGACGGCGAAACCGAACCAGAAAGAGGAGAACTGACCATGAAACTCTTCAAAGCCGCATTGCTCGCGGCAGCGCTGACCATGCCGATGGGCGCGGGCGCCGCCTTCGCCGACACGCCCGCAAACATGCTGGTCGTCGCTCAGAACATCGATGATATCGTCGCGATCGACCCGGCGCAGGCCTATGAATTCACATCCGGCGAGCTCGTCACCAACACCTATGACCGGCTGGTGCAGTATGACGCCGAGGACCCGACCGTGCTTTCGGCCGGCCTTGCCAGCGAATGGACGGCCGATGACGAAGCCAAGACCATCACCTTCACGATGCGCGACGATGCCACCTTCTCCTCCGGCAATCCTGTCCGTGCCGAGGATGTGGCGTTTTCGCTCGGCCGCGTCATCAAGCTGAACCTGACGCCTGCCTTCATCCTTGCCCAGCTCGGCTGGACGCCGGAGAATGTCGACGACATGGTGAGCGTCGACGGCGACACCGTCACCATCAAGTATGATGGCGACTTTTCCTCCGCCTTCGTGCTCAACGTGCTTGCCTCCCGCCCGGCCTCGATAGTCGACGAGAAGGAAGTGATGGCGCATGAGACCGACGGCGACATGGGCAATGCCTGGCTGAATTCCAATACCGCCGGCTCCGGCCCCTTCAGCCTTGCCGATTACCGTCCGGCCGAGCTGATCCGGCTGACCGCCAACCCCGATTACTTCAAGGGCGCGCCGGCGATGGAATCGGTGATCATCCGCCATGTGGCGGAATCGGCGACGCAGCAATTGCTGCTGACCTCCGG
>NZ_DEPM01000231.1:0-594 GCF_002358775.1 Martelella sp. UBA3392 | reverse complement strand
ACCTTCCCGCAGGCCGCCGTCCACTTCCTGTCCTTCAACCAGAAGACCGAGGCGTTGCAGCCCGAAGCCGTCTGGGAGGCCGCGCGCTACCTCGTGAATTACGAGGGCATGACCGACAGCTTCCTGAAGGGCCAGATGGAAATCCATCAGGCCTTCTGGCCGAAGGGTTTTCCGGGCTCCTATGATGAAACGCCCTTCACCTACGATCCGGAAAAGGCCAAGCAGATCCTCGCCGATGCCGGCGTCGAGACGCCGATCGACGTGACGCTCGACGTCATCAATTCGGCGCCGTTCACCGACATGGCGCAGTCGCTGCAGGCAAGCTTCGCCGAAGCCGGCATCAATTTCGACATCATCCCGGGCACCGGCGCGCAGGTGATCACCAAGTATCGCGACCGCACCCATGAGGCGATGCTGCTCTATTGGGGCCCGGACTTCATGGACCCGCATTCGAACGCCAAGGCGTTTGCCTACAATGCCGATAATTCCGACGACAACTACCAGGCAACCACCACCTGGCGGAATGCCTGGGCCGTGCCGGACGACATGAACAAGGAAACCATGGCCGCCCTTTCGGAATCCGATCCGGACAAG
>NZ_DEPM01000269.1:0-13883 GCF_002358775.1 Martelella sp. UBA3392 | reverse complement strand
CGACAAGAACCCGAGCGGCGGCATTCATCACCTCTGCTTCGAGGTGGAGGATATCGCCGATGCCTCGGCCAGGCTTGGCGAATGCGGCATCCGCGTGCTCGGCGACGGCAAGCCCAAGACCGGCGCCCACGGCAAGCCTGTCCTGTTCGCCCATCCCAAGGATTTTCAGGGCGCGCTGATCGAGTTTGAGCAGGAATAAATGCCTAATCTCGCGGGTAAGACCATGTCCTACCCATTCCGTTATGCCGGCCTTGAGCCATCAGCCAGGGCAACCCCGTCCGCAAAGCCCCCCAATCTTCTCGCCCCGGCGGGGAGAGATGCCCCGAAAGGGGCAGTGAGGGGCGAGTCTATCCCCGCGAACGCCCTCACAGCTTGAAACGCTGCATCACCCTTGTAACTTCGAATCCGCTGCTTGTGGTATAGAGCAGGTTGCGGTGGCGGACGGGAGACCGGTCACCCTGAGGGACACCAAGCCCGTGAGTGAGCAAGGGTCCTCGTCCGCCGTTCCATCGAACCCGAACAGTCGCTTGGGCCGCTCGAAGCGAAGCCCGCTTAAGCAAGGATGGGATCGGATGGACGCTCTTAACATCGGTATCGACGTCTCCAGGGATCGTCTGGATGTCGCCGCCAACACGTCTTCGATGGCCCCTTTTCATGTCCCGCGCGATCATGACGGGCTGGAGGACCTGATCGCGCGGCTGAAGCCGCTCGGGGCCGCACGGATCGCCATTGAGGCCACCGGCGGCTTCGAAACCGTGGTCGCGGCGGCGCTGGCTTCGGCCGGACTGCCGGTTGTCATCGTCAATCCGGCGCAGGTGCGGGCCTTTGCCCAGGCGCTCGGCAAGAGGACCAAGACCGATCCGCTCGATGCAGCCGTGATCGCCCGTTTCGCCGAGGCCACAAGGCCCGCCCTGCGGCCGCTGCCGGACGCCGAAACCCAGGCCCTGGGTGATCTCGTCGCTCGCCGGCGGCAGATCATCGCCATGATCGGCGCGGAAAACCAACGCCTGAAGCGATCGTCTCAGCGCACGGCCAAGAGCATCAACCGGCTCCTCAAGGCGCTGCAGAAGGAACTCACCGACATCGATCAGGACATTGACGACAGCATTCGCCGATCGCCCCATTGGCTGGCCAAGGTCGAGCTCATGAAGTCTGTCCCCGGTATCGGTGACCAGATCGCCCGCACCCTGATCGCCGAGCTACCGGAACTCGGCACGCTCGACCGACGTCAGATCGCCGCTCTCGTCGGACTGGCTCCATGGACGCGCCAATCCGGCCAATGGCGCGGAAAGAGCTTCATCGGCGGAGGACGCGCCGGCGTCAGAACGGCGCTCTACATGGGAGCCCTCGTTGCAGCGCATCACAATCCAAGCCTCAGGGCGTTCAGGGATCGTCTGGTCGCTCATGGAAAACCCAAACTCGTGGCCATCATCGCAGTCGCACGAAAACTCATCACCATCCTCAACGCAATCCTCCGGGACAATCATCCATGGCGCGAACAAAACGCTTGACCAGAAAGACAGTCGCTCACTCCCCCTTTCGGGGGTATCTCTCCCGCAAGCGGGAGAGAGTATTGGGAGCACGCCGCAAGCTCTTCTCGCAAATATGCGCCCATAAGAGTGGACGGCGGCCGCAAAGCCGCCGCCTCAGAACATCACACGCCCGAGCGGCCGTCCATGCCGATATAGGCGATGCGCAGCATGTTGGTGGCTCCGGGGGTGCCGAGCGGCACGCCGGCGGAGATGATGATCCGGTCGCCGGGCTTGCCGATGCCCTCGTCAACCACGATCCGGCAGGCGCCATCGACCATGGATTCGAGATCGGTCGGCTCATCGGCCACCACGCAGTGCAGGCCCCAGACCACCGACAGCCGCCGCGCGGTCCTGACGACCGGAGACAGCGCCAGGATCGGCACATTCGGCCGCTCGCGCGCGGCGCGAAGCCCGGTGGTGCCGGATGCGGTATAACAGACCATGGCGGTCAGCTTCAGGGTTTCGGCGATCTCGCGCGCGGCCAGCGATATCGCGTCCGCGCCTGTTGCCTCCGGCTGGGGGCGCTGGGCGTAGAGGATCTGCGGATAAAGCTGCTCGCGCTCGATGGTCCGGGCGATCGAGGCCATGGTGCTGACGGCTTCAACCGGGTATTCGCCCGCGGCCGACTCCGCCGACAGCATGATCGCGTCGGCGCCCTCGAACACGGCGGTGGCGACGTCGGAAACCTCGGCGCGGGTGGGAACCGGCGATTCGATCATCGATTCCAGCATCTGGGTGGCGACCACCACAGGTTTGCCGGCGGCGCGGCACAGGCGAATCAGCTTCTTCTGCAGGCCAGGCACGGTTTCGAGCGGCATTTCGACGCCGAGATCGCCGCGCGCCACCATCAGCGCGTCGCTCATCTCGATGATTTCCTCGATCCGCTCGATCGCCTGCGGCTTCTCGATCTTCGACATCAGCCCCACCTGGCCGCGCGCGATCTTGCGCACTTCCGCCAGGTCGTCCGGGCGCTGGATGAAGGACAGCGCAACCCAGTCGGCATCGCCCGTTTCCAGCACCGCGTCGAGGTCGGCGCGGTCCTTCTCGGTCAGCGCGCCGACGCCGAGCAGCGTATCGGGCAGGCTGACGCCCTTGCGGTCGGAAATGCCGGTGCCGGCGACCACGGTGCATTCAATGCTCTTGCCGTCGCATTTTTCGGCGCGAAGCTGCAGCTTGCCATCATCGATCAGCAGGCGGTGGCCGGGCTGAACCGATTGCAGGATTTCAGGATGCGGCAGGAAGACGCGCTTTTCATTGCCCGGCTCGTCGCGATCGTCGAGCGTAAAGGTCTGGCCGACCTCAAGCTCCACCTTGCCGTCGAGAAACTTGCCGACGCGCAGCTTGGGGCCCTGCAGGTCGCAAAGAATGCCGATCGGCCGGCCGCAGCGCGCCTCGACATTGCGGATCCGCTTGGTCAGCGTGCGCATCAGGTCGTGGCTGGCATGGCTCATATTGATTCGGAACAGGTCGGCGCCGGCCTTGTGCAGCGCCTCGATCTGCTCTTCCTCGGAGGAGGCCGGGCCGAGCGTGGCGAGAATCTTTACTTTTCTGTGACGTCTCATCAATTCTGACTTTCCTGGGTGGAGGGGGTGTCGGAAAGCTGGACAGTCCAGCTTTCCTCCCGCCCTGTGTCATATTCGCTAAAACCCATCTGCTGGTAACCGCGCGCAAAGCAGTCCTGAACGCCGGTGATTTCGAATTCATCCTCGGCGACGCACATATTGGTATAGCCGGTCCAGCGTCCGCTCCCGGAGGCATCCTCGGCGTAGAGATAGTAGTAGCGCGATTGAAGCGGGCCGGGCACGACGGTCGCGCAGGTGGTGGCCGGGAGTTGCCACCATCCCTCCGAGGTCCATCCTTCTTCCGCACGGTAGCCGACCGCCACGCCGACGAGGTTGGCCGTGTCGTTGCACACGCGGAACTCTGCGCGGGCCTCGTGCGGCGACCAGAAGGCGGCGACGAACAGGCCCGCGGCAAGCGTGCCGGCGAGTGTCAGGCCCTGTCCTGCAATGGCAAAGGCTTTGTGGGAGGAGGCGGTGGGAAGACGTTTCGGAGTTGACAGCATGGCAGCCTGATCTCGTGGGACGATCCGTGACGGGAACGCATTCAATCGATTTACAGCGTTATCATAGTGCCCCGCGGCGGGCGAGGCAAATGGCAGAGCACACGCTTGCCGAAAGCCGGCCGTGTGTGCCATCACCCATTATCGCAAATTCCGACCGGATATCCATGGCGAACATGTGTGCTTTTGAAGTTTTAGAAGGGAAATATGACAGCGGTTTGGTGCTGCTCGCCGATCACGCCATGGCCCTTGTGCCGGCGGAATATGGCGATCTCGGCCTCGACCGCTCGGTGTTCGAGCGTCACATCGCCTATGATATCGGGATCGAGGCGTTGACCCGCGCGCTTGCCGCCGAACTTTCCTGCCCCGCCGTCATGGCGACTTTCTCGCGTCTTCTGATCGATCCGAACCGCGGCGAGGACGATCCGACGCTGATCATGAAACTCTCCGATGGCGCGATCATTCCGGCAAACCACCCGCTGTCACCGGATGAGCGCGAGAGGCGGTTGGAGCGCTATCACCGGCCCTATCACCACGCTATCG
Organism: Martelella sp. UBA3392; assembly: GCF_002358775.1. NCBI lineage: Bacteria > Pseudomonadati > Pseudomonadota > Alphaproteobacteria > Hyphomicrobiales > Aurantimonadaceae > Martelella > Martelella sp. UBA3392. Next base: position 9,746 of record NZ_DEPM01000269.1, on the reverse strand, counting down.
ACGCGCTCATCGAAAAGTCTGTGGAGGCCACCGGCCGCCGGCCTCTGGTGATCTCGCTGCACTCGTTCACGCCATTCTGGAAAGGCGTGGCGCGGCCGTGGCATACCGGTGTCCTGTGGGACGGCGATCCGCGCGCGGTGCGTCCGCTGATCGATGCGCTCGCCGCCATCGAAGGCGTGATCGTCGGCGACAACGAGCCCTATGACGGCGCGCTGAAGGGCGATACCATGAACCGGCACTGCATGGAAAAGGGCATCGCCCACGCCCTGCTGGAAGTGCGCCAGGACCTGATCGCCGATGCCGGCGGCGTTGCGCTATGGGCGGGTCGCATAGCCCCCATTTTGGCCGCTTTGAACGCCGATGATGACATGCATGTGCTGCGGCGTTTTCCCTCGCGGGCCTGAAAACCAATATGGAGACGATCATGGAAAAGCTCAGCGAAGAACAGAGACGCGATCTGGAGGCCGCCGCGTTCCGAAGGCTCGTCGCCCATCTCGGCGCGCGCGCCGACGTGCAGAACATCGACCTGATGAACCTTGCCGGCTTCTGCCGCAACTGCCTTGCCAACTGGTATCGCGAGGCGGCGGAACAGGATGATATTCCCATGACCAAGGACGAGGCCCGCGAGATCGTCTACGGCATGCCCTATGATGAATGGAAGGCGCACCACCAGAGCGAGGCGTCGGAGAGCCAGAAGGCCGCGTTCGAAGCCGCCAGACCGCGCGATTGAGTGGAACAATCGGTTCCCGCCGCATTATCGGCCTTGACCTCTCACGCGGTTTTCGGCAGGCAGGGCCCACACAATTTTCAGTGTCACAAGGAGTTGAGCATGGCCGACGATGCACACGGCATAGCGCGCGATCAGTTGCGTTCGATCATCGAGCGGATCGAACGTCTGGAAGAAGAAAAGAAGACGATCGCCGACGACATCAAGGATGTCTATGCCGAGGCCAAGGGCACCGGCTTCGACACCAAGGCGCTGCGCAAGATCATCGCGCTGCGCAAGAAGGACGAGCAGGAGCGCATGGAAGAGGAAGCCGTGCTCGATACCTACATGATCGCGCTCGGCATGATCCGCGCGCCGGAAGAAGAGTAGGGCGGCTCCGGCGTTTTCGCCGGACACGTTTTTTTTTGACGACCTAAAACCCGTCCAGCACCAGTTTCAGCCCGGCAAGCCCCGCCATGGCGTACATCAGCGGATAGAACACTTCCATCCGCATCCGCTTGATGATCATGCCGCCCGCGATCGTCGCGATCACGGCGAAGGGCAGCAGGCTTGCCGAGGCGGTGAGATTGGGCGCGCCGAGTTCGCCCAGAAAGTAATAGGGCGGCAGCTTGACGAAGTTGACGATGGCGAAGAAGCGCACGCTCGCGCCGGTATAGCTTCTCGGGTCGAGCTTGAGCGGCAGGGTGTAGATCTGGAAGGGCGGGCCGCCGGAATGCGAGATGAAGCTCGTATAGCCGGCAATGCCGCCCCAGAAGGTGGCGGCGACAGGCCGTTGCGGGGCCGGGGGCTTTTCGATCTTCTCGCCCGGCTTCCAGCGGTCGTAGAAATATTTTCCGGCGAAGGCGACCGTCGCGATCCCGACCAGCATGCGGGTGAGCGCGAACGGGACCGTCGAGAACGTATACCACCCGAGCGCCGTGCCGATGAGAGCGCCGGGCAGCAGGATCGCAAGCGTCGGCCAGTGGTTGTGATGACGCCAGGTCCACAGCGCGACGATGTCCATGACGATCAGGATCGGCAGCATGACCGCGGCAGCCGTGGCCGGTTCGACGACGAAGGTGAGGATCGGCACGCCGAGCAGCGAAAGCGCTCCGCCCATGCCGCCCTTGGCAAGGCCCACGAGTATCACGGCGGGGATTGCCGCTGCATAAAAGATCGGATCGGGAAGCATAAATCAAAGCACCTGTTGAAACTCCGCTCTAACGGATTTATCCGGGGAAGGCGAGGCCCCCCGGTTGCGGTAAGATGAGGCGGGCGCGAAAGGGATTGAGCGAGATGACTGTGGATCAGGATCGTTGCCGGCTGGTGCTGGTGGTGCCCGAAATGGCTGATGCCGGCGACCAGGAGAAGCAACTCTCCGATGCCTTGCGCGGCGGCGATGTCGCTTCCGTCATCCTGCCGCAATATGGCGAGGACTTCGAAGCGTTTCAGAACCGCGCGGAACGGCTGGTGCCGATCATCCAGGATCATGGCGCGGCAGCCCTGATCGCCGGCGACAGCCGCGTTGCCGGGCGCGCGAAGGCCGATGGCATTCATGTTTTCCGCGGCGAGCTTGCCGATGCGATGGAACGGTTCTCGCCGCGCCTGATTGTCGGCGCGGGCGGTTTGAAGGATCGCCATGCGGCGCTCGAGGCCGGCGAGCTCAACCCCGATTATGTCTTCTTCGGGATGCTGGACGGCGACACCCATGCGGCACCCCATCCCAAGAACGTCGACCTCGGCGAATGGTGGGCCTCGATGGTGGAAATTCCGTGTATCGTGATGGCTGGCAGCGATCCGGCGGGCGTCATCGACGTGGCGCTGACCTTCGCGGAATTCGTCGCCGTTGGAAAGGCCGTCTTCGACGCCCCCGGCGGGCCCGCCGCCATGGTGGCAGAGATCAATGCCATGCTGGACGAAAAAGCGCCACGGTTTGGCGATTAGGAAAGCCATGACCGCTCGTTCCGTCGTCACTGCTGCTGTTTTGCTGGCGCTTGCGCCGGGCCTTGGTCTTGCCGCGACAATGGGGCAGTTCGCGACCGATGCGGACCTGGTTTCCGGCGACCGGGTTTCGCTTTACGGCGGCGGACGGTTGTTGCCGCCGGGGCTCGCGCCCGACAGGCCCGCCCCCTATCAGTTCGCATTTGCCGCGCCGGTCGGCGATGACCTTCCTGGGCTGCCGCCGGAGCCGGTCTATGACGGGCCGGTCGATCTCGCCTACGGCGCCTATCAGCGCGGCGCCTATGATGAAGCTTATGAGGCGGCGCTGCAGCGTTCCGGACGCGGGGACCCGCGCGCCGAAACCCTGATCGGCGAACTGGTGGAGCGAAACCTGATTGCCGAAGAAAAGGCCGGCCCGGCGCTGGAATGGTATCGCATGGCCGCCGAAAGCGGCGAGCCGTTCGCGCTCAACCGCTACGGCATGGCCCTTCTGACTTCGGATGAAGAGGCGGACAACGAAAAGGGTGGCGTGCTGGTGAAACAGGCCGCCGAGGCGGGCGATCCGCTTGCCCAATTCAATTACGGCAGCCTGCTGATCGAACAGAACCCAGGCAAGGATGGGTTGAAGCTCGCTTTGCCGTGGTTCGAGGCCTCAGCCGAGGCCGATATCGCCGACGCGCAATATGCGCTGTCACAGATCTATCCGGCTCTGGACGATCTTCCGGAGGAGAAGAAGGCGCTCTGGAAATTCTGGCTGCGCCGCGCCGCCGATGGCGATCACGATACCGCCCAGCTCGATCTCGCGCTGGCGCTGATTAACGGCAGGGGGATGCCGCGCGATCTCGAGCAGGGCGTCGACTGGCTGCGCCGCGCCGCGCTCAACGGCAATCCGGCGGCGATGAGCAGGCTCGCCTACCTTTACAGCCAGGGCATCGGCGTGCGCGAAGACAAGGAAACGGCGGCGACCTTCTATCTCAGCGTTCGGCGGCTGGGGCTGGTTGAGCCAGGTATGGAAGAGCTCCTCGACGGTCTCGACGCCGAGACCCGGGCAGCGGCTGAACGCCGTTCGCGCGCGCTGGCGCAACGATACTAGCCAAAAACGCGCCGGGAGTACCCGGTCGATCATCGATTTGTCTGTTCCTCGCGCGTCAGTTTGTGTATTTTCCGTTGTGACAGGTTGTGACTATATTTTGATGAGCGTGACTGGTGGAGGTTGGGGGAAGTTTTTTGGGGCGCCTTGATATTGTCGGTGAATTGATCACAAGCCTTGGACTCGGTGCGCTGATCGTCCTTGGCTACGGCTTTGTCCTTCGCCATGTTCGCCTTCCGCGTCGTCGGACCTATGCTAGCGCTGTCGTTTTTGCCGGCGGGGCGATCGCCGCCATGATGAATGCGATCGAAATGCAATCCGGCTACGTGTTCGATACCCGCGCCGTCTTCGTGGTTCTGTCCCCCGTTTTCGGAGGTCCGGTTGCGGGCCTGTTTGTCAGCGCTATCGCGGCGGCGTTCCGCATCTGGATTGGCGGCGACGGGGTGGCTGCGGGGGTTGTCGGGATCGCGATGGCCGGCGCGATCGGGATCGGCTTTGCTCTTCTCGGCCCCAAGGTTCAGCGTTTTCGGTCGCTTCTGCTACTCGGCTGCCTCAGCAATCTCTATGTCCTGTCCTTGCTGATGGCTGGGTTCGAACGGGCCGCCGATCTGTTTGTCGTGATTGGCGCGCCGCTGATCGTGATCAACACCGTCGGCACGGTCCTGCTCGGATCGGCTCTGGAATCGACCAGACGCGCGACCTCCTATCTGCATGACGTCGAGTTCAACGCCGACCGCGATCCATTGACGGGCCTCCACAATCGGCGGGCGCTCTCCCAGCTCGAATTCACGATAGAACGGGAGGCCGCCGCCGGAGAGCAGAAGGATGGTTGCGTCATCCTGTTCGATATCGACCGCTTCAAGGCGGTCAATGACCGTTATGGCCACCCCCGCGGCGACGAGGTGCTCAAGCAGGTGGCCAAAACCATCGTCACCCGCATCCGCCGGTCCGATTTCGCCGTGCGCTACGGCGGCGAGGAGATCGCCATCATCCTGCTGTCGACAACGGTGGACAACGGCTTCCGCGTGGCCGAACAGATCCGAACCACGATCGAGAAGCTGGAGTTCACCTTCGAGGGGCATACATTCTCGATCACCATCAGCGCGGGCGTCGCCGGCTTCGCCGCCGGCGAGACGCGGTTGGCGGTGGCGCTCGACTATGCCGACCGGGCGCTCTACCGCGCCAAGAATGCCGGCCGCAACCGAACCGAAGTGCTCGATTTATCGTCGAAGAAGGCCGAACGCTCCGACGGCGAAGCGCTTCAGGGCGATTCGATTTAGGCCTGCGGGCCTTGAATTTCACCGCATTCTGTGATCATGAACCGCCGTGTCGCAAAAGCGCCGCGCGTTGCTCACCGCGCAGGCGCTCACAACCAAGGAAATTTTCCCGATGGCCCGTTCAGCTCTTCTCAACGTCATGGTGCAGGCTGCCCTTAAAGCCGGGCGTTCGCTGACGCGCGATTTCGGGGAGGTCCAGAACCTTCAGGTCTCGGTCAAGGGGCCATCCGATTTCGTCAGCCAGGCGGACCTGAAGGCTGAAAAGATCGTGCATACCGAACTGATGCGGGCGCGGCCGACCTATGGTTTCCTGGGCGAGGAAGGCGGCGAGGAAAAGGGCACGGACGGCCAGCACCGGTGGATCGTCGATCCGCTCGACGGCACCACCAATTTCCTGCACGGCATACCCCAGTTTGCCGTCTCGATCGCGCTGGAGCGTTCCGGCGAAATCGTGGCCGGCGTGATTTTCAATCCCGCGCTCGATGAACTGTACGTGGCTGAAAAGGGCGGCGGTGCGTTCTGCAACGACCGCCGTATCCGGGTTTCGGCCCGCCGAAAACTTTCCGACGCCGTCATCGGTTGCGGCGTTCCCCATCTCGGTTTTGGCCATCATGGCAAGTTCCTGGTCGAACTGCGCCATGTGATGGGAGAGGTCGCCGGCATTCGCCGCCTCGGCGCCGCATCGCTCGATCTCGCCTATGTCGCGGCCGGCCGCATGGACGGTTTCTGGGAGGAAGGGCTCAATGCATGGGACATGGCGGCGGGCCTGATCATGATCCGTGAGGCCGGCGGTTTCGTCTCCGACATGAAGGGCGGCCAGCAGTGCCTTGAGACCGGCAGCGTGATTGCCGGCAACGAGATGATCCGCATCGCGCTTTACGACCAGCTCCAGCGACGCCTCGAAAAATAGGCTTTCTCGGTTTTGCGCGCCGCGCCCTTCAAATCGCCGTCGTTTTCGAATAGAGGTTGCAGAGCCAGCCGCTTCCGGCCCACGGGTTCGGGAGACGGTGGCGGACTGTAGGATAAGCCGCTTTCGGCCGGGCCGAAGTCGAGCGCAGAGCGGAGGAATTGGCGAATATGTCGGATTTCGAACTCGAGCATGATGACCGGCGCGCCCCGCCGCGTCCGGGCTATGCGCAGAAGATGTCGAGCCCGATGTCCTTTGTCTGGACGATGGTCATCTTCCTGATCCTGATCGGGTTCTGCGTCGCCATCCTCTACCGTCAGGCCCACACCGCCTTCATGACCAATCCCGGCCTCAACGGGCTGATACTCGGCGTACTCTTGATCGGCATCCTGATGGTGTTTTCCCAGGTGCTGGCCTTGCGCCGCGAGGTCGGCTGGCTGAATTCCTTCCGCGCCGCCGGCAGCGCCGATCGCGTCGGGCGCGACCCCAAGCTGCTCGCGCCGATGCGCGCGCTGATCGGCAGCCGCCAGACCATGTCGCTTTCGACCACGTCGCTGCGCTCGATCCTCGATTCGATCGCGACCCGGCTGGACGAACAGCGCGATACCTCGCGCTATCTCGTGGGCCTTCTTGTCTTCCTCGGCCTGCTTGGCACCTTCTGGGGCCTGCTCAACACGATCGGCTCGATCGGCGACATCATCCAGAATCTCGATCCGAACGCCGGCGATTCCTCCGATGTTCTCGATGCCCTGAAATCGGGCCTTGCCGGGCCGTTGTCGGGCATGGGCACGGCGTTTTCATCCTCGCTGCTCGGCCTTTCCGGCTCGCTCGTCCTGGGCTTCCTCGATCTTCAGGCCGGCCGCGCGCAGAACCGTTTCTACATGGAACTCGAAAACTGGCTGTCCTCGGTCACCGATGTCACCTCTGACCTCGCGCCCGCGCTCGAGGGCGTTGCCAGCGGTTCCAGCGAGCAGTTCGAAATTCTGGCCGAGGAGTTGCGCCGCATCGCCGAAAACGGCTCCGGCGCGGGTTCGGTGCCGGCGATGGCGCAGCTTGCCGAAGGCATCCAGGGCGTCGTCAAGAACATGCGCAACGAGCAGCAGATGCTGCGCGACTGGATCGAGGCGCAGCAGGAGGAATCCCAGGAGCTGCGCCGCACGCTGCAACGCCTGACAGACAAGCTCGGGGACCGCTGACCATGGCGCTTGCCCGCAACCGCCGTTCCAATCGCAGCGTCGATTACTGGCCGGGCTTTGTCGATGCGCTCGCCACGCTGCTTCTGGCGATCATGTTCCTGCTCACCGTGTTCGTGATCGGCCAGTTCATCCTGACGCGCGAAATCTCCGGCAAGGACGAGGTGCTGAACCGGCTCAACAGCCAGATCGCGGAACTGACCCAGCTTCTGGCGCTTGAGAAGGGCAATACTCAGGACGCCGAGGACATGATCGCCTCGCTGCAGGCGTCGTTGTCGTCGGCGGAGGCCGCGCGCAGCCGCCTGCAGGCGCTGCTGGATGCCGGCGCGGGCGCAAGCGACAGCGCCCAGGCACAGATCGGCGCGCTGTCGGAGGACCTCGAGGCCGAGCGCCAGCTTTCGGCGCGCGCCCAGAACCAGATCGCGCTTCTGAACCAGCAGATCGCGGCGCTGCGCGCCCAGCTTGCCGCCGTCGAGGAGGCGCTGGAGGTTTCCGAGGCCAAGGACGATGCCTCGCAGGCGCGGATCGCCGATCTCGGACGACGGCTGAATGTCGCGCTGGCCCAGAAGGTGCAGGAACTGAACCGCTATCGCTCGGACTTCTTCGGGCGGCTGCGGCAGATCCTCTCCGATCGCGAGAATATCCGCATCGTCGGCGACCGCTTCGTGTTCCAGTCGGAAGTGCTGTTTCCGTCCGGCTCGGACGAACTCAACGAGGATGGCCGCGTCGAACTCGGCAAGCTCGCCGATGCGCTGCTTGAAATCGTTCCCGAGATTCCCGAGGACATCAACTGGGTCCTGCGCGTCGATGGCCACACCGATGACGTGCCGATCCGTCCAGGCGGCCAGTTCGCGGACAATTGGGAACTGTCATCGGCGCGCGCCAATGCCGTGGTGCGCTACCTGATTTCCGAGGGCGTTCCGGCGAACCGGCTGGTGGCCGCGGGCTTTGCCGAATACCAGCCGATCGCGGAGGGCAATTCGCCCGAAGCGCGCGCCCAGAACCGGCGCATCGAGTTCAAGCTGACGGAGCGGTAGCCGCCGGAAGCAGTCAGTCCTTTCTCACGAACGGCGAATGAGAAAAAGCTGTTCTCGCGGGATGGAATGGCCCGATCCGTTTCAAGAAAAACAAACCCGCAGCTCTGGCGAGAGCTGCGGGCTGTATCTCATGGCTTTGGCTGGGTTCAGGCCTTGTCGACGGTCTTCTTGACCGCTTCCTTGGCCTTGCCTTTGGCCTGCTGGGCGTGGCCCTTGGCTTCCTGTGCGGCGCCCTTGCTCTTTGTCTCGTTGTTGCCGGTGGCATCGCCTACACTCTGGCGGGCCTTGCCGGCCACTTCATTTGCCTTGCCCTTGACCTTGTCTGACGTGCTGCTCATTTTGTGTTCCTCCGGAACATGATCGTTCCGACGCATAGAACGGATATACGAGCCTGTCGGTTCCGTGAGCTTCAATAAAAGGCTGTGGGTCTCATCCGTTCGATCCGGACGAGCGCGGCCCGAGGCTCTTGCCTTCCGCGCCGCTCTTTCCTATCCTTCCGGCTCCGCAAGGATGGCGGGGCATCTGTGCCTTACCATCGCGCTTTTCCTGCGCTGATCTTCCTGTCAAGCGGACGAGGGCTCCTCCAGGAAGCATTCCATTTTGCTTTGGCAGGAGAAGCCATGTCCATGTTCAGCGCCGTTCGGCGGCCTAGTCCGCGCGTTGTCGCCACCCTTCTGATGATCTGCGGCGTCGCCTCGTTTACGCTCGTCGACACGCTTTCCAAGACTCTCACGGACCGCCACGCGCCGGTGGTGGTGATGTTCATGCAATACGGCCTGGCCGCGCTGATGATGCTGCCGGTGGCGCTCGGGCGCGGCGCGGCGGGTTTTCGCATCATCGGGCCGCGGCTTCTGGTGCTGCGCGCCCTGATCGGCGTCGTCGTCAGCTTCCTGATCGTGACGTCCCTGTCGCTGCTGCCGTTCACGGTCGCCGCGACCTTGCTGCAGCTTGAAACGCTGTTTTTCATTCCGCTGGCGATCGTGCTTTTGAAGGAGCGGGCGGACTGGCGGCGCTGGTTCGCGGTCGGCCTCGGCCTTGCGGGCGCGCTTTTGATCCTGCGTCCGGGCACTGAGACCTTTCAGGTCGCCGGCCTTGTCGCGGTTGCAGGCGCGATCGCGCTTGCCCTCAAGAACGTTGTGCTGAAGCAGGTGGCGATGAGCGAGGCGACGGTGCCGGCGCTGTTCTGGATGTATGTGCTGATGGCCGGCATTGCCGCAATCCCGGCATGGTTCTACTGGTCCGGCATGAGCGCCGCCGATTTCGGCCTGTTCGTCGTCTCGGCCGCGCTCGTCAATGCCAGCAATTACTGCATGCTGCGGGCGTTCTCCATGGCGGATGCGGTGCAACTAACGCCGGCGCTGCACACCGCGCTGCCGATGGCGGTGCTGATCGGCCTCGTTGTCTTCGGCGAATGGCCGACTCCGATTGTCTGGGCGGGAATTGCGCTGATTTTCCTCGCGACCTTCATGCCTTCGGGGCCGGCAAAAACCGAATAACTACCCCGCGCGTCGCTCGGCCTCGACATCGAACTGCAGGCGGGCGAGGCGGGCATAGAGGCCGTTCTTCTTGACCAGCGTTTCGTGCCGGCCTTCCTC
>NZ_DEPM01000045.1:0-4242 GCF_002358775.1 Martelella sp. UBA3392 | reverse complement strand
GCGGGGCGGTCGGGGAGGGCTTTCGCGAAACGCAGACCCCGGCGCCGACCCGGCCGCGGCCTGATGCGGGCGGGCATGGCGATGACGGCGCGCAGGCGGCCCCCGCCGAACCGGCGCCCGACCCGCTCGCGCCCGACCCCCGCGACACCGATCCGCCCGAGGCGCCGGCCCCCCGCGCCTCCCTCTCCGACCACCTGAGGCGCGTCCGGCTCGCCGCCGCCGACCTGCTCTATCCCCCGCTCTGCACCTGGTGCCGGGCGGAGGTGATGGACCCTCACGCGCTCTGTCCCGCCTGCTGGCGCGAGACCCATTACATCGCCCACCCGCTCTGCGATCGCTGCGGCGCGCCGCTCTCGGGCTCCGAGGACGCGCCGTTCTGCGACCATTGCCTCAACCGTCCGCTCGCCTTCCGCCGCGCCCGCGCCGCGGTGCTGTACGAGGGGGTGGGGCGGGATCTGACGCTGGCCTTCAAGCATGGCGACCGGCTCGACATCGCGCGCCCGGCGTCCACCTGGATGCGTCGCATCGGGCGCGACCTGCTGGACGAGGCCGACTGGGTGCCCCCCGTCCCCCTCCACTGGACCCGCCTGCTCAAGCGCCGCTTCAACCAGTCCGCCGAACTCGCCCGCCGCGTGGCCCGCGACGCCGGCCGGCCCTATTGCGGCGACCTCCTGCGCCGGACCCGCGCCACGCCGTCCCAGGGCGGGCTCGGCCGGGACGAACGCCGCGCCAATCTGGAGGGCGCCTTCGCCGTGCGTCGCCCGGACCGGGTGCGCGGCGCGCGCATTCTGCTGGTCGACGACGTCTACACTTCCGGCGCCACGCTCTCGGTCTGCGCCGCGACGCTTCTTGCCGCAGGGGCGCGGCAGGTCGAGGCGCTTTGCCTCGCCCGCGTTGCGCCCGAAGCCGACGGGCCTATATTCTCGCGTATCGAGGAAGAGGATCCGTGATGAAACAGGTGGAGATCTATACCAGCCCGATCTGCGGCTTCTGCGTGCGCGCCAAGCGCCTGCTGGATGCCAAGGGCGTGGCCTATGTGGAGCACGACGTGTTCTCCGAGCCCGGCGCCCGCGCCGAGATGGCCGAGCGCAATCCCGGAGCCCGCACCGTGCCGCAGATCTTCATCGGCGGCGCCGCGATCGGCGGCTGCGACGAGCTGCATGCGCTGGAGAGGACCGGCGAGCTCGACGGGATGCTGGCGGCGTGAGCGTGCTGCGCGCAGGGCTCATACAGACCTGCGCGGGCGACGTGCCGGCGGAGAACCTCGCGCAGACCTCGGCCCTGATCCGCGAGGCGGCGGCCGAGGGCGCGCAGCTCTGCCTCACGCCCGAAGTGACCAACATCGTCACCTTCTCGCGCAGGCTGCAGGCCGAGATCCTGCGGACCGAGGACGAGGACCCGAGCCTCGCCGCCTATCGCGAGCTGGCCGCCGAGCTTGGGCGCTGGCTGCTGATCGGCTCGCTGGCGCTGAAGGCGGAGGACGATCCCGGACAGGCGCGGCCGCGCTTCGTGAACCGGTCCTTCCTGATCGACGCGTCGGGCGGGATCGTCGCGCGCTACGACAAGATCCACATGTTCGATGTCGATCTCGACAACGGCGAAAGCTGGCGCGAGAGCGCGGTCTACCGACCCGGCGATAAGGCAGTGCTTGCCCGCCTGCCCTTCGCCGCCATCGGCCTCGGCATCTGCTACGATGTGCGCTTCCCCGACCTCTACAACGCCTACGGGCTCGCCGGCGCGGAGGTTCTGACGGCACCCGCCGCCTTCACGAAACAGACTGGCCTAGCCCACTGGCACGTGCTGCAACGCGCCCGCGCGATCGAAAACGGCGCCTACATGATTTCGGCAGCCCAGGCCGGCACCCACGAGGACGGTCGCGAAACCTTCGGCCATTCTATGATCGTCGATCCCTGGGGCAAGATCATCGCCGAGGCCGGCGACGAGGGAGAGGCCGCAATCATCGCCGAGATCGATACCGACGCCGTGACGGCGGCGCGCGGCAAGGTGCCGAACCTGAAGAATATCCGCGCCTTCGCCCTGGAAGAAGCGCGGGCTCTTACGGAAGTCTGAAAGCCGTGATCCATTATTCGCTAAGATGTGACAACGGCCACGATTTCGATGGCTGGTTTGGCGGCAGCGCCGATTTCGACAAGCAGGTCGAAAGCGGTTTCCTGACCTGTCCCGTCTGCAATTCCGCCAAGGTTTCCAAAAGCCTGATGGCCCCGCAGGTCACCACCGCCCGCAAGCAGGAAAGCCGCAAGGCCGCCCTGGTCGACAAGGCCCAGCGCGAGGCGATGGACAAGCTGCGCAAGGCCGTCGCCGAAATCCGCGCCAATGCCGAGGATGTCGGCGAACGCTTTCCGGACGAAGCCCGCAAGATCCATTATGGCGAGAGCGAGGAACGCGGCATTATCGGCGAAGCCAATGCCGATGAGGTGCGCGACCTTCTGGAGGAAGGCATCGAGATCATGCCGCTGCCGATCCTGCCGGACGACAAGAACTGAGCGGAAAATTTTCGTAATCGCAGGGGAAATTGGTGGAGCCGAGCGGGATCGAACCGCCGACCTCTGCAGTGCGATTGCAGCGCTCTCCCAGCTGAGCTACGGCCCCATTTACATCAGCGCTGATACTCCAATCCGGGGCGCGGGGCAAGCGTCGTCGAAGCGAATTTCACGGTTGCAAATCCGGTGAGCGCTGAACCGGGCCCTCCGGCTGAACCGCGCCCCTCCCCGCGGCGCGGCGAACGCCTGCTTGTGTCCCGAGCGGCCCCGTCCTTGCGATGCGCCACCGCAGCCCCGCCCTCCGAAGACGGCGCAAGATGACAGACAAATTACTGTTTTATATATATTTTTTAAAGTTATCGTTTCAGATCGTCATCGCTTGCAAAACAAGCAACCTCAAAAAAGTTGCCCAATCAACACACCCGAGGCGAAACCGGGGCGATTACGCGTCAACCGTGTGAACTCTCCTCGGTCGGCGGTTGCCTTGACAATTCGTAACCGTATAGTGGGGCACGCAATCGCCAATAATCGGTTGATCGAACAACAAAGAGTGCGTCGTGGCGACCTGCATTCACATTACGTCCCAATTGTTGGAGATTCCGTTCATGAAGATCAACGTATTGCTTATCGGCTCCGCTTCGCTGCTGGCGCTTTCCGCCACCGGAGCCCGGGCCGCCGATCCCGTGATGGCGATCGAGCCGGTGACCGCCAATTATGTCGAGGTCTGCGACGCTTTCGGCAAAGGCTATTTCTACATTCCGGGCACCGAAACCTGCCTCAATATCGGCGGATATGTCCGCTTCGAAACCAAGTTTGGCGGCATCCAGACCGGCTCCGCCGATGACAGCGACTGGTCCCCCTACGTTAAGGCCAATCTCCAGATTACCGCCAAGACCGATACCGAACTCGGCACCCTGACCTCGGTCATGACGCCTGAGTTCTACTATTATTCCAACGGGTCGGGGGACGACTTCAAATTCGACCAGGCCTATATCGACATTGGCGACGCCGTTCAGTTCAGGGCCGGTTACATCAAGGGCTTCTGGAACGAGGACCTGTGGGGCGAACTCGACAATATCGACAATGTCAGCCGCTACAACGCGGTGCGTCTTGGCTACTTCCCCTCGGACGGTTTCCAGATCGCGCTTGAACTCGATGCGCTCACCAAGGACAACAGCGACGACCCGAAGCTCGGCCTGTCGGGCCGCATTGCCTGGGCGCCCTCTGACTCGCGCTATATCAAGCTCGATGTCGCCTATGACACCGACAGCGAAAACTACGCCATCCGTCCATGGGCCGGTATCGGCATCGGTCCGGGCACGTTCGAAATCGCCGGCCTTTATGAAAGCGGCTTCATTTCCTACGCGCCGGACTTCACCGCCGACAACTGGAATGATTCACCGATCGCCGGCACCTACATGAAATACGCGGTGGCCGCGAACTACTACTTCAACGTCACGGAAAACCTGATTCTTGCGCCGCAGACCCAGTACAATGTCGCCAGCAACGACAAGGCATTCTGGGAAGCGGGCGCCACGGCGGACTGGCAGGTGGTGGACAATTTCCACGTCCGCGCCAACCTCAACTACGCCTTCCTCGACAAAGACTGGAACCAGCAGAACTGGTTCGGCTGGCTGCGTCTGGAACGCGATTTCTGATTTTTCAGCGTTGATATGAAACACGAAAGCCGCGGCAGCACGCCGCGGCTTTTTTTTCATGCTATAGCAATTCCAGGTGAAGT
>NZ_DEPM01000079.1:0-12914 GCF_002358775.1 Martelella sp. UBA3392 | reverse complement strand
GACAGGATGGGATTCGAACCCACGAGAGGGTTGCCCCTCTACTCCCTTAGCAGGGGAGCGCCTTCAACCACTCGGCCACCTGTCCGTTCGATGCCTGCTTCGGCGAAACCGAACGGCGGGAACGGCGCGATATATACCGATGAAGGCGCGATGATCAACCCGAATTTGTCAGTTTCCTGAAATGATTGCGAGCGGTCGACAATTGCGCGGCTCCGCCGCCCGGCTGTGGAACCGGAACTTGTGTCCGTCCGTTTCCATGCTTATCTAATGCACATGCATTGCCGGGCCCGCGCAGGCAAGGAATTGCGCCTCCGGCCCACCCGTTCAAAGGAGAATCAGATGTTTCTCTCGACCCTGAAAAAGGAAAAGACCACGCTGCCGACGGCTGAGACCGCGCTGCCCGGCCGCGCCGAACCGATCCCCACGGCGCACGAACACTTCGTCAACGGCCGTCCGCTCGCCCCGCCCTATCCCGATCACCTGAAGGAAGTGATGCTCGGCATGGGGTGCTTCTGGGGCGCGGAACGGCTGTTGTGGCAGACGCCGGGCGTCTATGTGACCGTGGCCGGTTATTCCGGCGGGATCACGCCCAACCCGACCTATGAGGAAACCTGCACCGGGTTGACCGGCCACACCGAGGTGGTGCGCGTGGTCTACGATCCGCAACAGGTGAGCCTTGAACAATTGCTTGCGATCTTCTTCGAGGCCCACGATCCGACCCAGGGCATGCGCCAGGGCAATGATATCGGCACGACCTATCGCTCCGCGATCTACCTTGAGGACGAGGACGACCTGGAGCTTGCGGAACGCGTGCGCGACCGCTTCCAGTCCGCCCTGAAGCAAAGCGGGCGCGGCGGTGCGATCACCACCGAAATCGCAAAGGCCGGCGCATTCTACCCGGCCGAGGATTATCACCAGCAATATCTGGCGAAGAACCCCGCCGGCTATTGCGGCCTCAGGGGCACCGGCGTCTCCTGCCCGATCGGCTGACCTTACCGGCTTGCCGCCAAACGATGTCGCAGGAGGGAGCGTTCGCGCTCCCTTTTCGTTCGTCCTGCCCTGTTGATAACCCCGCGCCGTTTTTTACCCTTCGGGCAAATTTTGTGATGAAATTTTGTCTGAGCCGTGCAACGATGATGGCAGGGTCGGCCATTGCGCGCCGGCAACCTTCCCGGACAGGGGCCGGGATCTCAGGGTTTCACGCACAGGGAACAGAGCTGCGATATGAAGAAGACCATTTTGAGCCTTATGGCTGTAGCCGCCATGTCGACCACCGCGCTGGCCGCCGATTTCAAACCGGCGCTGGTCTACGGCACGGGCGGCAAGTTCGACAAATCCTTCAATGAATCCGCCTATAACGGCGCCGAGAAGTTCAAGGCCGACACCGGCGTTGAATACCGCGATTTCGAACCCACCGGCGACGCCCAGGGCGAACAGGCGATCCTGAATTTCGCCTCGATGGGCTTCAACCCGGTCGTGGCGCTGTCGTTTGCGTGGAAGTCGGCTGTCGAAAAGATCGCGCCGCAGTTCCCCGATACCGAGTTCTACATCGTCGATGACGTGATCGAGGCGCCGAACGTCCAGTCCGTCGTCTTCAAGGAAGAGCAGGGCTCCTACCTGGTCGGCCTTCTCGGCGCGATGAAATCGGAAACCGGCACGGTCGGCTTTGTCGGCGGCATGGATATCCCGCTGATCCACAAGTTCGGCTGCGGTTATGCCCAGGGCGCCCATGCGGCCAATGAAAACGTCAAGGTGCTGCGCAATTTCGTCGGCACCACCGGTGCTGCCTGGAACGACCCGGTCAAGGCCGGCGAGCTTACCAAGAACCAGATGGACCAGGGCGCCGACGTGATCTATGCGGCAGCCGGCGCCTCCGGCCTTGGCGTATTGCAGGCCGCCGCCGATGCCGAGAAATATTCGATCGGCGTCGATTCCAACCAGAACTACGTTCATCCCGGCTCGGTTCTGACCTCGATGGTCAAGCGCGTCGACAATGCCGTCTATGACGCTTTCAAGGGCAGCCAGGACGGCACCTTCGAGGCCGGCGTCAACAGCCTCGGCGTCGCCGAGGACGGCGTGGGTTGGGCCTATGACGACAACAACAAGGCGCTGATCACCGAAGAGATGATGGCCGCCGTCGAAAAGGCCAAGGAAGGCATCATCTCCGGCGAGATCGAGGTCCACGACTACGCCGTCGACAATACCTGCCCCTATTGATGTGAACCATGGCGGGCGTCTGCGCGTGTCGCAGACGCCCGCCTTTTGACTTTCGCCCCGCGCTTTTTACATCGGCGGGCGGCGCCAGCCTGCCTTTCAATGGCCATGGCAAGACTTGTTGGAGAGTAACAGCATTTGAGCCCCGCGATCGAACTCATCGGCATCGACAAAAGCTTTGGCCCGGTCCATGCCAACAAGGACATCAATCTCACGGTTGAGAAGGGCACGATCCACGGCATCATCGGCGAAAACGGGGCGGGCAAGTCCACGCTGATGTCGATCCTCTACGGCTTCTATCAGGCCGATAACGGTGAAATCAGGGTGAATGGCGAGAAACTGGTGATCGCCGACACCGATGTCGCGATCGATGCCGGCATCGGCATGGTGCATCAGCACTTCATGCTGGTGGAGGATTTCACCGTTCTGGAAAACATCATGCTCGGCGCGGAGGGCGGCGCGCTGCTCGCCAAGGGCGCGAGCGCTGCCCGCAAGGAACTGAAGCGGCTCGAGGAGGAATACGGCCTGGAGGTCGACCCCGACGCCGTGATCGAGGAATTGCCGGTCGGCCTGCAGCAGCGCGTGGAAATCCTGAAGGCGATGTTTCGGGGCGCCGAAATCCTGATCCTCGACGAGCCGACCGGCGTGCTGACGCCATCGGAAGCCGATCACCTGTTCCGCATTCTCGGCATGCTGCGCGATCAGGGCAAGACCATCATCCTGATCACCCACAAGCTGCGCGAGATCATGGCGATCACCGACAAGGTCTCCGTCATGCGCCGCGGCGAGATGGTGGCCACCCGCGACACCGCCGAGACGACGGTGGAGGAGCTTGCCGAACTGATGGTCGGCCGCCGCGTGCTGCTGCGCGTGGAAAAGGGCGAGGCCAATCCGGGCGACGTCGCGCTTTCGGTGCGCAATCTCACCGTTCATGACGGGCGCGGCGTGCCGATGGTCAAAAACGTCTCCTTCGATGTGCGCAAGGGCGAGATCGTCGGGATTGCCGGCGTGGCCGGCAACGGCCAGTCGGAGCTTCTGGAAGCGCTTTCGGGCATCCGCAAGCCGCATTCCGGGGAAATCTGGATCGATGGCAAGAAGGTGGTTCATGCCGATCCGGCCCGGATCCGGCACGCGGGCGTTGCCCATATCCCAGAGGACCGCCACCATATGGGGCTAATCCTGCCGTTCGAGGAGCGCGAGAACAATATTCTCGGCTATCATCATCTTGAGAAATACGGCCGCGCCGGGGTGCTCGACCGCCAGGCGATCCTGGAGGATGCCCGCGAAAAGATCGAGAAATACGATATCCGTCCGCCAAATCCGATGCTGAAGACCGCCAATTTCTCCGGCGGCAACCAGCAGAAGATCGTGGTCGCCCGCGAGATCGAGCGCGATCCGGACATCCTGCTCGTCGGCCAGCCGACCCGCGGCGTCGATATCGGCGCGATCGAGTTCATCCACCGCCGCATCATCGATATGCGCGACAGCGGCAAGGCGGTGCTGCTTGTATCCGTTGAGCTGGACGAAATCCGCGGTCTTGCCGACCGCATACTGGTGATGTTCGCCGGCGAGGTGGTCGGCGAAACCACGCCGGCGGCGGACGAACAGAAACTCGGCCTGATGATGGCCGGGATAGCATCTTGAGGTCGTCATGAGCGCCGCCAACACGCCCCTGCCCTCCTGGGTCACATTCCTGCTGATGCCACTGCTCAACCTCGTCACGGCGCTGGTGATATCCGGCATCGTGATCTGGCTGATCGGCCAGAACCCGTTCGAGGCGCTCGGCATTCTCATCAACGGCGCGCTCGGCAGCGGCATGGGCATCGGCTTCACGCTGTTTTATGCGACCAACTTCATCTTCACCGGGCTTTCGGTGGCGATGGCCTATCACGCCGGCCTGTTCAATATCGGCTCGGAGGGCCAGGCCTATGTCGGCGGGCTTGGCTGCGCGCTGGTGGCATTGTCGCTCGGCAATTACGTGCCCTGGTACGTAACCATGCCCTTTGCCGTTCTGGGCGCGGGAATATTCGGCGCGGCCTGGGCCTTCATTCCGGCCTGGCTGCAGGCCAAGCGCGGCAGCCATATCGTGATCACCACGATCATGTTCAATTTCATCGGCGCCGCGCTGATGGTCTATCTGCTGGTGCATGTGCTGAAGCCCGCCGGCGCGATGTCGCCGGAAACCCGCGGCTTTGCCCCCGGCGGCCAGCTGCCGAACCTCGACTGGCTGATGGCGATGTTCGGATCCAGGCTTGGTCCCGCGCCGCTCAACGTCTCCTTCATCATCGCGCTTGTCATGGGCGTTGCCGTCTGGTTCCTGATCTGGCGCACCAAATTCGGTTATTCGGTGCGCGCGCTCGGCATGAGCAAGTCGGCCGCCACCTATGCCGGCATTCCCTATGCCCGCACGGTCATCGTCACCATGCTGCTGTCCGGCGGGCTTGCCGGCATGATGGCGCTCAATGTGGTGATGGGCTCGGCCGACCGCCTGCAGGTGGAGTTCGTCGGCGGCGCGGGCTTTGTCGGCATCGCCGTGTCGCTGATGGGCCGCAACCATCCGCTCGGCATCGTGATCGCCGCGATCCTGTTCGGCATTCTCTATCAGGGCGGCGCCCAGCTTTCCTTCATGATGCCGCAGATCACCCGCGACATGATCGTGATGATCCAGGGTCTGGTCATCCTGTTTGCGGGCGCTCTGGAATTCCTCTACCGGCCGGCACTGGCCAAGGTGTTTTCCAGACGACAGATGATGGCGGAGGCCTGAGCCATGCAGAGCATCGACATCATCATCGGCATGCTGGGCTCGACCATCCGCCTTTCCATTCCGCTGATCTTTACAGCGCTTGCGGGGCTGTTTTCGGAACGCTCCGGCATTTTCGACATCGGGCTTGAAGGCAAGATGCTGGCCTCGGCCTTTGCGGCCGCCGTCGTCGCCTATTACACTGGCTCGCCATGGCTCGGGCTGCTCGGCGGTATCCTGATCTCGATCGTCTTCAGCCTTGTTCACGGCTACGCCTCGATCACCGCGCGCGGCAACCAGATCGTCTCGGGCGTCGCGCTCAATTTCGTGGCGGCGGGGCTGACCGTGGTGCTCGGCAATGCCTGGTTCCGCCAGGGCGGACGCACGCCGCAGCTTGAAAACAGCGCCCGCTTCACCGGCATCGATTTCCCGGGCGCGGAAGCCGCGAGCCAGATGGGCTTTTTCGGCAAGCTCTATGCCGACGTCCTTTCCGGCAACAATATCCTCGTCTATATCGCGTTCATCACCGTGCCGGTCGTGTGGTGGGTGGTCTACAAGACCCGGTTCGGCCTGCGCCTGCGCGCCGTTGGCGAGAACCCCGGCGCGGTCGATACCGCCGGCATTTCGGTGACCTGGCTGAGATACCGGGCGGCGATCCTGGCCGGCCTGCTGTGCGGCTTTTCCGGCACCTATCTCGCGATCGCGCAATCGGCTTCGTTCATCAACAACATGTCGGCCGGCAAGGGCTATATCGCGCTCGCAGCGCTGATCTTCGCCAAATGGAAGCCGGTTCCGGTAATGTTTGCCTGCCTGCTGTTCGGTTTCCTCGAAGCGTTTTCCAATTTCATGCAGGGCAAGTCCATGCCGCTGATCGGCGAGGTGCCGGTGCAGGTGTTCCAGGCCATGCCCTATATCCTCACCTGCGTCCTCTTGGCGGGTTTCATCGGCACCGCCCGCCCGCCCAAGGCCGGCGGCGTGCCCTATACCAAGGAGCGCTAATATGACGACGCCAGCCGATCTGTTTGCGGCCGCGCGCGCGGCCAGCGCCAAATCCTATTCGCCCTATTCGAAATTTCCGGTGGGCGCGGCGATCCTCGCCGAGGACGGCGAGGTCTATGCCGGGGCCAATGTCGAAAACCTCGCCTATCCGGAAGGCATCTGCGCCGAGGGCGTTGCGATCGGCCACATGATCATGGGCGGCGCGACGAAGATCGAGTCCGTCGCCGTCTATGCGCCGCGTCTCGCGCTGTGCTCGCCCTGCGGCGGCTGTCGCCAGAAGCTTGCCGAATTTTCCGATGCCGGCGCTAAGGTCTATCTCTGCGACGATACCGGCGTGCGCGAAACCGTGACCGTCGGCGGCCTGCTGCCCCACGCCTTCGACACCGAGGACATCGGATGACCGAGGCAGCGCTTCTGCTGAAGGAGGCGCTCGGCGAACTTTCGCCGCGCCATGCGATCGTGCTCGGCTCCGGCCTTGGCGGGCTGGCGGACGAGATCGAAAATCCGACGCGCTTTGCCTTTTCGGAACTGCCCGGTTTTCCGGTTGGCGCGGTCAGCGGCCATCATGGCAGTCTTGTTGCCGGGCTGCTTGCCGGCACGCCGGTGATCGTGCTGTCCGGCCGCGTACACTATTACGAGCAGGGCGACGCGGCGGCGATGCGCCTTCCGCTGGAAACGCTGGCGGCGCTCGGCGTCGAGAACCTGTTCCTCAGCAATGCGGCCGGATCGCTGCATGAGAACATGCCGCCCGGCTCGGTGATGCTGATTACCGACCACATCAATTACTCCGGCATGAACCCGCTGATCGGCGAGACCTCCGACCGGCGGTTCACCGGTATGAGCCGTGCCTATGACCGCGAACTTGCCGACGCCATGCGCCGGGCGGCGGCCGGTCTCGACATAATACTTGCGGAAGGCACATATATGTGGTTTTCAGGACCGAGCTTCGAAACGCCGGCTGAGATCCGCATGGCCAGGGTGCTCGGCGCCGACGCGGTGGGCATGTCGACGGTCCCCGAGGTCATTCTGGCGCGCTTTCTGGGTATGAAGGTCGCGGCGGCCTCGGTGATCACGAATTTCGGGGCCGGCATGAGCCAGGGGGAGCTTGGCCATGACGAAACCAAGAAAATGGCGCCGATCGGCGGCCGCAAACTGGCCGCCATCGTCAAGCGCGCGATCGGCAAGGGGTAAGCCATGAAACACCATACGCTTCAGGAGGCCGCGTCGGTCTCGCTTTCGCTGCTTGACCTGACCAATCTGAACGACGACTGCACTGACAAGGATATCGAGACGCTGCTGGAGCGCGCCCATACGCCCTACGGCACGCCGGCGGCGATCTGCATCTGGCCGCGTTTCGTCAGCCTTGCCCGGCAGATGCTCGGCCCCGACCACCTGATCAAGATCGCGACCGTGGTGAATTTTCCCGCGGGCGACATGTCGATCTCGGCCGTGGAAGAGCAGACCGAACAGGCGATCCGCGACGGTGCCGACGAAATCGATCTCGTGATCCCCTATGCCAAGCTGAAAGCCGGCAATGAATGGGCCGTCAGCGAGATGATCCGCGCCGTGCGCTTTCTCTGCCGCGAACCGGTGCTGCTTAAGGTGATCCTCGAAACCGGCGAGCTCGCCGATGCCGGCCTGATCCGCAAGGCCGCGGAACTGGCGATCGCCGAGGGCGCGGACTTCATCAAGACCTCCACCGGCAAGGTCAAGATCAACGCCACGCTGGAAGCCGCCGACATCATGCTCGGCGTCATCCGCCAGACCGACCGCAAGGTTGGCATCAAGCCCGCCGGCGGCATTTCATCGGTTCGCGACGCCCAGCTCTATCTGAGCCTCGCCGAAACCGTGATGGGCGAGGGCTGGGTGATGCCCACCACCTTCCGCTTCGGCGCATCCGGCCTTCTGAACGACATCCAGGCCGTGCTGGACGGCAAGCAGTCGAGCGCGGCGTCCAGCGGGTATTGAGAGCCCATGCTCGCCCAGGAGATCATCCGCAGGAAGCGCGACGGGTTGACGCTCTCGGGCGAGGAGATCGCCGCTTTCGTGCGTGCGCTCAGCGATGAGACACTATCAGAGGCCCAGGCCGCCGCCTTCGCCATGGCCGTGTTCTTCCGCGGCATGGACGAGGCGGAGACCGTGGCGCTGACGCTGGCCATGCGCGATTCCGGCCATGTTCTTTCATGGCCCGGCATCGACCGCCCGATCGCCGACAAGCATTCGACCGGCGGCATCGGCGACAATGTCTCGCTGATGCTCGCACCAATCGCCGCCGCCGCAGGCCTTGCCGTGCCGATGATCTCGGGCCGGGGGCTCGGCCCCTCCGGCGGCACGCTCGACAAGCTGGAATCGATACCGGGGTACAACATAAGCCCCGACGAAGCCACGCTGCGCCGGGTCATCAACGAAACCGGCTGCGCGATCATCGGCCAGACGGCGGAGCTGGCCCCGGCCGACAAGCGGCTCTACGCCATCCGCGATGTCACGGCCACGGTGGAATCCATGCCGCTGATCGTCTCGTCGATCCTGTCGAAAAAGCTCGCCGCCGGGCTGCAAACGCTGGTGCTCGACGTGAAATTCGGCAATGGCGCGTTCATGACCGATCCCGATGACGCCAGAGCGCTCGCCCGCCTTCTGGTGCGGGTCGCCAACGGCGCTGGGCTTGCCACCACGGCGCTCGTCACCGATATGAACGAGCCGCTCGCCGATGCCGTCGGCAATGCGGTCGAGATCGAAAACGCGCTGTCGTTCCTGAGGGGCGAGAAATCCGGAACGCGGCTTGAAACCGTGGTGCTCGCCTTCGCCGCCGAGATGATCGCCAATGCCGGCCTTGCCGAAGACCGTGACCGCGCGCGCGAAATAGCCCGCGAAACGCTGACGAGCGGCATGGCGCTGGATACCTTCGGCAGGATGGTGGCAGGCCTTGGCGGCCCGGCGGATTTCGTCGAACGCTGGGAAAGCTACCTTCCCAAGGCCACGATCATCCGCCCGGTCGAAGCCCCCTCCTCCGGCTATCTTGCCGCCTGCGACGCCAGGGCGATCGGCATGAGCGTGGTGTCGCTTGGCGGCGGGCGGCAGCGTCCGACGGACCGCATCGACCACAGCATCGGCTATTCCGCGCTGAGGCCGCTCGGCGCCGAGGTGTCCGCAGGTGAGCCGCTCGCCCTCGTCCATGCCGCCACCGAGGAAGGCTGGCAGGCTGCCGCCGCAACGCTGCGCGCGGCCATCGCGATCGAGGATAATCCGCCCGCAGAGCGGCCGCTGGTGCTGGACCGGGTCGACGTAAGCGACAACGATCTATAGTGTGAAAGACCGCGCTCCAGCAGAAGGTCGGTCCAATGTCTCTCAAAGCCCTGTTCGCCATTCTGGTTTTCGCCGCGCCGGCGCTTGCCGCCGAGCCGACGGATCCCGTTCGCGACGTCATGGCCGTGACGGAAAACAATTGGGCCACGGATCCGGCCGACTATCAGGCCTTGTTCACCGAGGACCGTCTCTCGCGCCTGTTCAGCGCGGATTTCCAGATGCGCTATGCCGAGGCGATGAAGACGCCCTATGCCAAGGAGGCCGGTTCGCCCTTCGACTATGATGTCGTGACCAATGCTCAGGACGGATGCCCGCTCGAAAACGTGACGATCTCGCCGCCGAAACCGATAGACGACGACGTGTTTCATGTCACCGTGCGGTTCCAGACGCTGGCCTGCGTGGGCGATGCGCCCGAGTACCAGACCTATTCGACCGCGCGTTTCTCTATGGTTGAGGAGAATGGCGAAGCGCGGATCGACGATATCGTCGCGATCAATCCCATCGGTTTGATGCTGTCAGCCAAAGAGCAGTTGCAGGCGGTTATCGATGCCGGTGATTGATCAGTGGATCGTGAATTCCCCTGACACCTGACGCCATTCATTGGGGCCGATCAGCCGTCTGTGGGCGTAACGGACGGAATGCAGCGGCCCGTCGAGTTTCTCTTTCCAGAAGTCGAGAAACTTGTGCATCTCGGGAAAATCGGGGGCGAGATCGTAGTCCTGCCAGACATAGGTCTGAAGCAGGCTTTCGAAATCCGGCAGGCGGTAGAGGATATGCGCTGTCGTGAGCCCATAGCCGGCAAGCTGCAATTCGAAGTCCGATGCAAGTTTCATGGTCCACCTCATTGTCGTTGACAATATCAGAGGCTGACGTATTTTGCCGGCGGCTTCAATCTGAAAATTTCGTTTTAATAAATAAATTCAATATGTTGGCAGCACTTCACCTTGAGTGCTGCCAACAGATCCGAAAGGCTCAGTCCCACTCCGGCGCCCATTCCGGATCGATCATCCGCATGCCGGCGTCGAGCTCGCGGATGCGCATGACCTCCTCGCCGGAAAGCCGGATGGATGCCGCATCCAGATTGGACTTCACCCGTTCGGGGCGGCTCGAAGTCGGGATCACCACATGGCCTTCCGCCATAAGGAAGGCGAGCGCGATGACGCCCTCCCCGGTCTCATGGGCGTCCGCCACTTCCTTCAGGATCGGATTGCCGGAGACCGTGCCCTGTGCGAGAGGGGAATAAGCCGTGAGCGCGATATCGTGCGCCCGACAGTAATCGGCCACGACCCTGTTCTGGTTGAACACGTGGCACTCAACCTGGTTGGTCGAAATCTTGCGATCGCCGAGAAGGCGCGCGGCTTCCGCAAGCAGGGTCGTGTTAAAGTTGGACACGCCGATGCGCCTGGTCAGGCCATCGTCATAGACGGCGGCGAGTTCACCGATATAGTCCTCGAAGGCGGGCCCATCGGGACGGCCGGGCCAGTGCAGCAGGAGAAGGTCGAGCTTGTCTACCCTGAGCCGCGCAAGGCTCTCCTCCACGCTCGGCCGGAAGGAAGCCGGGCCATAATTGTCGATCCACACCTTGGTGGTGACGAAAATATCCGCGGGCGTGAAGCCGGAATCGGAAATCGCATTGCCGACTTCGGTTTCATTGTCATAGGCCTGGGCGGTGTCGATATGGCGGTAGCCGGCCTCAAGAGCGGCGATCACCGTATCATAGGCCTCGCTGTCCTTCCGCTTCCAGGTACCGAAGCCCATTTGCGGTATGCCGTTGATCGTTTTCATGGTCATGTGTCATTCCCGCGAACACGCAAACGAAAGGCGCCGGGTCGCCCCGCCGCCTGCCATTCGTTCCGTGTTCACTTCTTTTTCTGGTAAGCGCGCATCAGCACGAAGGCGAGCGCCGCGATGGAGGCAACGCCCGTGATCGGCTTCTGGTTAATCATGGTCGGCACGACGCCAACGACGCTCTGAAGCATCTCCTCGGTCGCATATTTCGCCGCGCGGAACCGTCGTCGCTCCATGCGGTTCATCATCATCGCATAGGCGAGGACGAACATCGCCAGCGCGAGCGAGGCGATGGCGATCGTCAGGGTGGCGCCGAGAGGGCCGAACTTTTCCGCAAGATAGATGGCAAGCGCTGCCACGCCGCTCACGAATGCGGCGAGAAACAGGAAGAACAGAATAACGGCGACAACCGCGTTACGCTTTGCTGAACGCGCAATGATGCGGCCATCCACTGCCATGGCGGCCGCCACGAGTGATATGAGCCGATCCATCATCTAGCGCCGCGTCAGGAGCGCCATCAGAAATCCGAAACCGGCAGCCATCAGGATCGACTGAAGCGGACGGCTGCGGATGTGATCCTCAACATCTTCCTCGAAGGACACGGCCTCGTCGCGGGCGCGATCGTAAGCGTCCTGGCCGCTCTTGATTGCATCGTCGCGAAACTTCTCGGCCTTGACGCGCGCTTCAGAGGCTTTCTGATTGCCAAGAGTGCCGATCAGCTTCGTCAACTCGGCAATGTCGCCGCGTAACTGATCAATCTGAGCCTGAATGTCGGCTTCCGTCGTCTTGCCCGCCTGCGATTCCGTCGATTTATTGGCTACCATTGTGAACTCCTGAAATTCGGCTACTTCCTTACGATAACGCCCGAGCATGATCCTTGTTCCAGATCAAAGCAACAGCGAACGCGAAAATCAGCCCGCCAGAGCCTGATCAGGCCCTTCACGATAGAAAGCTTCCACATGGGTCCGGATGGCAAGGCGCAGTTCTTCCATTGTCTCGTACAGGCGGCCATCGAGACCGTGCACGTGAAACTTCACCGCCACGAACTTCAAGCGACCGTTTTCGGGGATGACGATGCCGACCGGCTGGCCGGCGAATTCAACCATCTGCTTTTTCATGAAATGCACCTCCGACCCTTGAAAAGCGGCCGGCCTCTTATGTTCTAGACGTATGTTTTCAACCTGCGTGTGCAGTCTGACGCATATGAAACCGGGTACCCCTCAAGGCAAAGCCGAAGCAAAGCTCCCGGTGGATGGGTCAGGCCGCACTGCCTTTCGAACGACAGACGCAAAACAGGACATAATTGAGATGTCGGCGTTGAGTGATTTCTAAAGTATCCATCTCGACGGGCATCGAACGCCTCCTCTCCTTGAAGCGGCACAGAGCCGCACTCCAGTTATCGTGATAGCCAAAGCTGACCACGAATACCAGAGTTATATTTTACCGATAATGAGGATATTCTTCAAATTCATGACACAATCGCTCGAAAAATTGAAATTTATTTTCCGGGCGAAAGCACCGATGGGGTCCGCAATCCTCCGCCTTCCCATAGATAGCGCGGGGCAAACGGCGAACAAGGGCCCGGCCGATAAAATTGACCGTCCGTCAACAAATACAATCCCTGGGTGCAGCCTGAATTATGACCGCGATGCGGGACGGGCCTCAGCCCATCCGCTCGGAGGCGTAGGAGCCCGCGGATGGGGCAAAAATCACCGTGCGGTTGCCGTTGATGAACACCCGATGATGGATATGGGCATGGATGGCGCGAGCCAGAACCAGCGCTTCGACGTCGCGCCCGAGGGCCACATAGTCGTCCGGGCTCTGGGCATGGGTGATGCGCACCGTTTCCTGCTCGATGATCGGCCCCTCG
>NZ_DEPM01000262.1:27585-28225 GCF_002358775.1 Martelella sp. UBA3392 | reverse complement strand
GTGGCGCTAATGGGGCGCAACGGCATGGGCAAAACCACGACGATCCGCTGCATCAGCCGGTTGCTGCTCCATTCGGGCGGCCGCCTGAGCTTTGCCGGGCGCGACCTCAAGGGCGTCTCCGCGCCGAAGGTCGCCCAGCTCGGCGTCGGCCTTGTGCCGGAGGGGCGGCGCTGCTTCGCGCCGCTCACGGTTGCCGAAAATCTGGTAGTCGCCGCCCGTCCCGGCCCGTGGGATATCGAACGGGTCCAGGCCCTGTTCCCGCGGCTGAAGGAGCGCATGCGCCAGACCTCGGCCACGCTTTCGGGCGGCGAGCAGCAGATGCTGGCGATCGGGCGCGCGCTGATGACCAATCCGCGCCTTCTGATCCTCGACGAGGCCACCGAGGGCCTCGCCCCGGTGGTGCGCCAGGAAATCTGGGCCGGCGTCAGGGCCCTGAAGGCGGAGGGGCTTTCGATCCTGCTGGTCGACAAGTCGCTGAAGGAAATCGTCTCCGTCGCCGACAGCGCGGTGATCATCGAGCGCGGCGAAACGGTCTGGCAGGGCGGCATCGACGCGTTGACGCCGGATCTGACCGACCGCTATCTCGGGGTTTAGACGGGCGAATCGTAACGAACCTTGCCGCATAGCCCCCAATCTTCTC